>JAFEES010000146.1 GCA_018240995.1 Pseudomonadota bacterium
TAGCCAAACTCGACGTCGAAGTTGGACGGCGTGCGCATGTAGAACGAAATCATCTTGTCGTTGGTGTGCTGGCCCAGCGTGGCCGTCATCTGCACCTTGTGCTCGCGCATGCGGTCCATGGCGCGGCCCACCTCGGGCATGTCCTCGACCTCGACCATCACGTGCACGCAGCCGCTCTCGACGGGAAAGCCCGCCAGCGCCAGGCTGTGGTGGCGGCCGTTGTTGCAGTGCAGGAAGTGGATGGGCAGCACCACGCCCTCGGTGCCCGGGGGCTCGAAGTTCATGATGTCCGACAGGCCAAAGCCCATCACGTCCTTGAAGAAGGTGGCCGTCTTGGCGAAGTCGGGTGCGGGCAGCACCGTGTGGCCCATGCCGATGCCGCCGGTGATGAAGCGCGAGACGCCCTTGGGCGAGGCGAAATGCGCGAAGTCCGACTGAAAGCCCCAGATCACCTCGTGGCGGTTGCCCGAGGGGTCGGCAAAACTCACCACCTGCTGGGCGCGGCGCTGGCGGCAAAAGGCGGCGTCCTCCAGCACATGCTGCACGTCGGCGGCGCGCAGGGCCTGCACGGCCTGCTCGAACGCCGCTTGGGTTGCTACCTCCCAGCCGGACGCGGTGTAGGCGTCGCGCGCACCAGGTTCCACCAGGAAGCGGAACTGACGCTCGTCCATGCGCACATACAGGCCACCGCCTGCGGCCGGGGCGGTCATCATGCCCAGCACGTTCTCGGCGTAATTCTTCCAGCGGGGCATGTCGGTGGTCTGCGCCACCACATACGCCAGCGCGCGAATGTCCATCATGGTGTGTCCTCTCGGTTGGGCCTTGTGGCTTGGGGTATTGCAGGCAATTTTGGCCATTGGTAGGCGCTGGGGCATCGTCCGTTGAGACTAACGAAAAAGCACCACCCGCCTTTCGACGTGTGGTGCTTTGTGTTTGGCGTTTGGCGTTTGGCGTTTGGCGTTTGGCGGGAATACCCACGCCCAACCCGCGACGCTCAACGCAAAACGCTCAACGCTCAACGCTCAACAAGCCATCACAGTCCGGCGCGGCGCGCGGCCTCGGGGCCGAAGTCCTTTTCGGTCAGCTTGCCGGTGTTCAGCGTGTAGCCGCCGCGCTGTTCGTTGACCAGGTTGAACGCCAGGTAGGAGCCGGTCTGCAGGTCGTGGTACAGGCCCACGCCGGCTTGCCAGGTGTTGGCCTCGTAGGCGTAGAAGTAGTTCATCATCGAGGTGCGCCACAGGCCGCCACGGGCGTCGTAGTTCTCGCCCATGATCATCAGGTGGCTGTCCTCGTCGATGTACATGACGCGCTTGCTGTAGAGGTGGCGAAAGCCCTCCTTGAGCGTGCCTTCCAGCACCCAGACACGGTGCGGTTCGTAGCGCATGACTTCGGGCTTGATATGGCCGGGGGTGAGCATGTCGGCGTACTTCAGGTTGGGCGAGTGCAGGCGGTAGGTGTTGTACGGGATGTACATCTCGCGCTTGCCGACGATCTTCCAGGCATAGCGCTCGCCCGTGCCGTTGAACAGGCGCACCTCGTCCACCGTGATGGAGCCGCCCGAGCCGGGGAAGGACATGTCAAAGCCATAGCCGGGCGACTGGCGCACGCGGCGCGTGCCGGGGTCGTAGCGCCAGCTCTGGCGCGGCTTGGTCTTGAAGTTCCACCATTCCATGCCGGTGTTGATCTCGCCCTTGTCGCGCTCGGGCAGCAGGGTTTCGTTCATGTAGTACGACGATGGGCTGTTCTCCGCCGTCTTCACCGGCTTGCCGGGCTCCAGGTGCGAGGCCAGGTTGCGCGACTTGACGCGGCCCCAGTTGATCTTGCCGTCCGCCAGCACATAGGCGTTGTCGGAGATCAGCTCTTCGGTGAAGGGGCGGTAGGTGAAGACCGACGCTGTCCACAGCAGCTCCAGCCCGGTCTTGGGGAACGGGAAGGCAAAGCCGCCGGTGGTGGCGAGGATGCCCTCGCCATCATCGACCAGCTCGGCCTTGGCGGCGTTGTCCTTGGTGATCTCGCACACCGAATCGGGCAGGCGGAAGTCGCGCCGGCCCTGGTAGACCGGCATCTTGAAGGTGTCGGGATACTTCTTGAACAGCGCCTTCTGGCCGTCGGACAGGCGCTCGGCGTACTTGTCCATGTTCGCCGCGGTGATGACGAACAGCGGCTTGTCCTCGGGATAGGGGTCTACCGGGTGGCCGCCCGTGCCCTTGAAGTTCACGTGCGGCGGCTTGCCCAGCCATTTGCCGCTCCAGGCCGGGATGCTGCCGTCGGCATTGCTGGCGCGCTCCGCGCCCACGCAGGTCAGATCCTTGCCCAGGCGGGCAATTTCCTCGGCCGTGCCCTTGGCGCTGGCCTGGCCGGACAGCAGGCAGACCGCGGCCGCGGCCAGCCACAGGTGATGGAATTTCTGGTTCATTGAAAAATCCTTGGATGCGTTAGAAGGTGTACTTGGCGTTCAGCGTGACGTAGTCGCGGTCGGCCATGGTGCGGCCGTCCTTGATGCTGGCCTTGCCCAGGTAATTGACCCAGGTGACGCCCAGCGACAGGTTGCCCAGGTACTTCATGGTGGCGCCCAGCGTCAGGCGCTTTTCATCGCGGCCCATGCCGCTGACGGCGCTGCCCTGGATGTTCTGCGTCCAGACCACGTTGGTGCTCAGATCCCAGCCGTTGAAGACGTTCGGGTAGTCCATGATCGCGCCCACGCCCAGCAGGGTGGAGCCGCGCGTCTGGCCGTCATAGACATATTTGGAGAAGGTGCCGTTCTGGCCCGGCATGCCACCCGTGACGGTGAGGTCGTCCACGCCCATGATGCGCTGGTGCATGACCTCGCCCATGAAGGTGGTCTGGTGCGCAATGGCGCTCGGGCCCATGATGTACAGCGCGTTCACGTTGGCCTGCAGGTAGCGCCCGCGCGTGGGGGCGCCGTTGTCCAGGTATACGGGCGCGCCGTCGCGCCAGCTCAGGTCGCCGCCAAACTGCACCGAATCGCCGGCCTTGCTGCTCAGGCTGACGCCGGTGAGCTTGATGTCGTCGAAGTAGCCGAGCTTGTAGTAGGGCACGCTGGCGGCGGAGGCCTGGGCGCCGAACTTGCGGAACGACGAGTACTGCGTGCTGCCGGTGAAGTCCGTGAACAGCGCGCCCACGCGGTCGTGGTAGCGGTAGTGGTACAGGCCCAGCTCGGTGGCGGCGCTGGCTTGCAGGCGCATACCCAGGCCCCATTGGCCGGAATTCCTGGGCTTGACCTCGCCGGCGAAGTTGGCGACGGTGAAGCTGTGGTCGGGCAGGCTGGTGATGGCCCCAGGGGCCAGGCGCATGAACTCGGCGCCGGGGCCGAAATAGTCGCTGCCGAAGAAGTCGCCCACCGGGTTCAGGCGCGTCTCGCGCCACTGGAACTGGTAGTAGCCGGTGACGCTCAGGGCCTCGGTCAGCGTCAGGCTGGCGGAGATCTGCGGCACCGGCAGGTAGGCCTCCTTGGCCTCGGTGCCCGGGACGTTGAACTTGGTCGCGTCCACCGGCAGCTGGCCCTGGCTGATGTTGGGCCAGAACATGCTCTCGCCCCAGGCCACGACATGCTGGCCCAGCTTGACCGATAGGTATTGGTCGTTGCCCACGACCCAGTTGCCGTAGCCGTAGAAGTCCAGCAGACGCGCGTCCTGGCCGCTGCGCTTGCGCGTGGCCGAGACGAACTCGTTGGCCGGCAGGGTACGGTTCACCGTGTCGGGCGAGTTGTTGTCGTTGCGGCCGCGGTAGACGCTGTCGTAAAACCCGGTGCCGCGCGCCAGGAAGCCCAGGTTGTCGTGCTTGAGCTTGATTTCACCCAGTACGCTGGCACGGTTGTTCACCAGCGCGCCCTGCTTGAAGTTGCGCGTTGCGTCGTCGTAGTTGAAGTTGTTCAAATACTCGGCCGCGGGCGACGCGGTGCGTGCCGATGCGGCGTACGACACCGTGAGCGAGTAGTCCAGCGTGGTGTTGTCCGACAGGTTGACGGTGGACGCGGCCTGGGCGGCGCCGCCCAGCGTCAGCAGCGCCAGCGTCGCGGCATGCGCCAGCGGCGTGCGCACGGGCTGGTAGCCCCGACGGGCGGGGGGCGAAAAATCCATGGGGTATCTCCTTGCAGGTTTTTGGGGGGTGTTTTGGCTAGGTCAAACCCATCTCCTCCCTTGGCGGGTATGGGCGCACCGAACGATGCCAGGGCCGATCAGCAGACGCATACCGCGTTCGGACTAACGGGAAACCCCGCATCTGCCCGCTTGCAGGACAGCCGTGCCTGGTACTCCTTTCGGACGATGCCGCGCCGCCCTGGCTTTGAATAATCGGGCCGCACCGCCCCTTGTGGATCGCACCCGTTCCTGCCCTTGCGCCCGCCATGACCACCACTGCCGCACCCCAGTCCCGCGTCGATGCCTTTGTCGCCACCATGGCGCATGCGCTGATCAACCTGCGCAAGCCGCTTGGCATCTTCTTTTTGTTGCTGACGCTGGTGCTGGGCGCATCCGCCCTGAAGACGCGGCTCGATCCGGGCTTCAACAAGCTGATTCCGCTCAAGCACCCCTACATGAGCGCCTTTTTGCAGCATTCGGGCACCTTCTCGGGCGCCAACCGGGTGCTGCTCAGCGTGCACTGGAAGGGCGAGGGCGACATCTACAACCCCGAGTTCCTGTCCGTGCTGCGCAAGGTGAACGACGAGGTGTTCTTCACCTCGGGCGTGAACCGCGCCAGCGTGCGCTCCATCTTCGCGCCCAGCGTGCGCTACATCGAGGTCACCGAAGAGGGCTTCACCGGCGACGTGGTGATCCCCGCGCGCTTCAATGCCGATGCGCAAAGCATTGCCGCGGTGCGCGCCAACGTGGCGAAATCGGGCGTCGTCGGCCAGCTGGTGTCAAGGGACCTGAAGTCCGCCATGGTGCAGGCCGACCTGCTGGAGGTGAACCCCGAGACCGGCGCCCATCTGGACTACGCCAAGGTGGCGCAGCAGCTGGAACATATACGCAGCGAGTTTGCCAAGGGCCCGATAGATATCCAGATCGCCGGATTTGCCAAGGTCATGGGCGACGTGATGGAGGGCCTGACCACCGTGGTGCTGTTCTTTGCGATTGCCTTTGTCGTCACCGCCTTGCTGCTGTGGCTGTACTCGCGCTCGCTCAAGCTCACGGTGCTGGCGATTGCCGTGGCGCTGCTGCCGGTGATCTGGCTGCTGGGCATATTGCCGCTGATAGGCTATGGCATAGACCCGATGTCGGTGCTGGTGCCGTTCCTGATTTTTTCCATCGGCGTGTCGCACGCGGTGCAGATGACGAATGCCTGGAAGCAGGGCGTGATGGCCGGCCAGGGCGCGCGCCAGGCCGCGGAAAGCGCCTTCCGCAAGCTGGCCATCCCCGGCATCATGGCGCTGCTGGCGAATGCGCTCGGGTTTCTGGTGATCATGCTCATCGACATTCCCATCGTGCACGAGCTGGGTCTGACGGCCTGCCTGGGCGTGGCGCTGATGATCATGACCAACAAGATGTTCATGCCCATCATCCTGTCGCACCTGCGGCTGGAGTTTTCCGCCCAGCAGGCGCCGGACAACGCCCAGCAGCGCCACCCGCTGTGGTGGCGCGTGTCGGGCCTGGCGCAGCCGCGCCCGGCGCTGGTCACCTTTGGCGTGATGCTGGTGCTGCTGGCCGGCGCCACCTATTACTCGCGCCAACTGCAGACCGGGGACATCGGCAGCGGCGTGCCCGAGCTGCGCGCCGATTCGCGCTACAACCAGGACAACGCCAAGATCATCGCCAACTACTCCATCGGCATGGACGTGCTCTCGGTCTACGTGGAGACGAAGAACCTGGACGAGGCCTGCCTGAACTGGGACGTGATGAACGCCGTGGAGCGCTTTGACCAGCACATGCGCGGCGTGGCCGGGGTGCGCTCCATCAGCACCATTGCCGGTCTGACAAAGCTTTACGTGGCCAGCAACAACGAGGCCAACCCGCGCTGGAAGGCACTGCAGCGCAGCGAAGGCGGCCTGCGCGCCGGCGCCCGCGCCGCGAACCCCGAAAACGGCCTGAACACCGACGGCTGCAAGGTCATGCACATGGCGATCTACCTTACCGACCACCAGGGCAGCACGCTGAAAAACGTGGTCGATGAGGTGCAGTCCTTCATCAACACCAATCCGTTGCCGAATGCCGTGTTCCGCCTGGGCGGCGGCAATGCCGGCGTGGCGGCCGCCACCAACGAGGCCGTGGAGAAGGCCGAGGTGCAGATGCTGCTGTCCATCTTCGCCTCGATCTCGCTGCTGTGCTGGCTCACCTTCCGCAGCTGGCGCGCCGTGCTGTGCGTGATCGTGCCGCTGACGCTGGTGACCATCATGTGCAACGCGCTCATGGCGCTGCTGGGCATTGGCCTGAAGGTGGCCACCTTGCCGGTGATTGCGCTGGGCGTGGGCGTGGGCGTGGACTATGGCATTTATATCTACGAGTCCATGCAGCACGAGATGCAGGGCCGCGGCCTGGCGCTGCGCGAGGCGTTCTATGAAGCCATGCGCCAGCGCGGCACGGCCGCCGTGTTTACGGCCGTGACCATGTCGATCGGCGTCGGCACCTGGGCCTTCTCGGCCCTCAAGTTCCAGGCCGACATGGGCATCTTGCTGGCCTTCATGTTCCTGGTGAATGTGCTTGGGGCCATCTTTTTGCTGCCCGCGCTGGCCTGCTGGCTGGGCGTGGGCGACGCGCAGCGCCCCACTGGCGCCGAGCCGCAGGCGGCGTGATGCCGCGCCGGTTCAGTTAGTGATCCGGCCCTTTGATGTATCAGCTACCGTTCAGGCTGAGCTTGTCGAAGCCCTTCGACAAGCTCAGGGCGAACGGTT
>JAFEES010000147.1 GCA_018240995.1 Pseudomonadota bacterium
GAGGAGATCACCGCCGAAGTGGAAATCGGCAAGGTCTACGAAGGCCCGGTCACCAAGATCCTGGACTTCGGTGCCTTGATCAACCTGCTGCCCGGCAAGGACGGCCTGCTGCACATCAGCCAGATCGCCCACGAGCGCGTGGAAAAGGTCAGCGACTACCTGCAGGAAGGCCAGGTCGTCAAGGTCAAGGTGCTGGAGACCGACGACAAGGGCCGCGTCAAGCTGTCCATGAAGGCGCTTGCCGAGCGCCCCGCCGGCATGCCCGAGCGCGAGCCGCGTGAGCCCCGAGGCGAGCGTGGTGACCGCGGCGAGCGCCGCGAGCGCCGCGACAACGGGGCGTCGGAGCAATAAGGCGTTCTCGCCCGAATTCGGGATGAGTACGTTTTGCTATCGAAAGTGAAGTGCCTGGCGCTTGCCTGGCAAGCGCCATGGCCTTCAAGGATGCAAAGCCAGCAATGACCAATGTGATGCAAGCCGTGGAAATCGCGGCGTTTGGCCCGCCCGAGGGCCTGCGCCTGGCCGAGCGCCCGCTGCCGCAGCCCGGCGTGGGCGAGTTGCTGATTCGCGTCGCCGCCAGCGGCGTGAACCGGCCCGACGTACTGCAGCGCAAGGGCCACTATGCGCCGCCGTCTGGCGTGTCCGATCTGCCGGGGCTGGAGGTGGCGGGCGTTATCGAATCCGGCGACGCCGCCGCCATGGCCCAGGCCGGGCTGCGCCTGGGCGACCGGGTTTGCGCGCTGGTGGCCGGCGGCGGCTATGCCCAGTACTGCGTTGCGCCGGTGGCGCAATGCCTGCCCGTGCCGCAGGGCCTGAATGACGTGGAGGCGGCCTCGCTGCCTGAGACCTTCTTCACCGTGTGGAGCAACGTGTTCGACCGTGCGCGCCTGCAGGCCGGCGAGATCCTGCTGGTGCAGGGCGGCAGCAGCGGCATCGGCGTCACGGCGCTACAGCTGGCGCGCGCGCGTGGCGCCACCGTCATCGTCACCGCGGGCAGCGATGAGAAATGCGCCGCCTGCCTGGCGCTGGGCGCACACCACGCCATCAACTACAGGTCGCAGGACTTTGTCGCCGAGGTGCAGCGCATCACCGGGGGGCGTGGCGTGGATGTGCTGCTGGACATGGTCGCCGGCCCCTACGTGGCGCGCGAGGTGGAATGCCTGGCGGACGACGGGCGTCTGGTCATCATCGCCGTGCAAGGTGGCGTCAAGGCCGAGTTCAACGCCGCGCTGGTGCTGCGCAAGCGCCTGGTGATCACCGGCTCCACGCTGCGCCCGCGCCCCGTCGCCTTCAAGGCTGCGATTGCCCAGGCCCTGCGCGAGCAGGTCTGGCCGCTGCTGGCGTCGGGCGCCATCAAGCCCGTCATCCACGGCACCTTCGCCGCCGCCGATGCGTCCCAGGCGCATGCGCTGATGGAGTCGAACCAACACATAGGCAAGATTGTTCTGAGGTGGACGACATGACCGAGAAAAAGAAACTCATCGCCGGCAACTGGAAGATGAATGGCAGCCTGCAGGCCAACGCGGCTTTGCTACAGGGCTTGCGCGACGGCATCGGCCAGCCGGCCTGCAACGTCGCCGTGGCGGTGCCGGCGCCTTATCTGGCGCAGGTGCAGGCGCTGGTCGCGGGCTCTGCGATTGCCCTGGCGGCGCAGGACGTATCGCAGCATGAGGCCGGCGCCTTCACCGGCGAAAGCTCGGCCGCCATGCTGCGCGACTTTGGCACGCGCTACGTGCTGGTGGGCCATTCAGAGCGCCGCCAGTACCATGGCGAGTCCGATGCCGTGGTGGCGGCCAAGGCCAAGCAGGCGCTGGCGGCGGGCATCACGCCCATCGTCTGCGTGGGCGAGACGCTGGAGCAGCGCGAGGCCGGGCAGACCGAGGCCGTGGTCAAGCGCCAGCTGGCTGCGGTGATCCAGGCGAACGGCCATTGCATCAGCGAAATCGTGGTCGCCTACGAACCCGTCTGGGCCATAGGCACGGGCCGCACGGCCACGCCGGAGCAGGCCCAGGCCGTGCATGCCGTGCTGCGCGCCCAACTGGCGGCCGCCACCGCGCAGGCCGGACGCATTGCGCTGCTCTATGGCGGCAGCATGAATGCGGCAAATGCGGCGCAGTTGCTGGCACAGCCCGACATCGATGGCGGCTTGGTGGGCGGTGCCTCGCTCAAGGCCGCGGACTTTTTGCAAATCATTGCTGCAGCGCAATCCAATCAAGCGTAAGCAGCTATCAGTTAAGGAGCTAACAAAGCATGAATGCGTTGGTGAACATTATTTTGGCCGTTCAGATGCTGACGGCCCTGGGCATGATCGGGCTGATCCTGGTGCAGCATGGCAAGGGTGCCGACATGGGGGCCGCGTTCGGCAGCGGCAGCGCCGGCAGCCTGTTTGGTGCCAGCGGCAGCGCCAACTTCCTGTCGCGCAGCACGGCCGTGCTGGCCACGGTGTTCTTTGTGGCCACGCTGGCCCTGGCCTATTTTGGCAACCAGCGCCCGGCAAGCACGGGCAGCGTGCTGGAAACGCCCGCGGCCGCAGTGCCGGCCAGCGCCGCGCCAGCAGCCGATGCATCGGTACCCGCGCCTGCGGCACAGCCGGCATCCGGCGCGGCGCAAATCCCGACCAAGTGAGCCGGCGACAGGCGTAGCAAAAATGCGCCTCCACGCTTTGTGACAGGGTTTTTCCGGGGTAGAATCCCCGGCTGTCTGGAAAGCAAAAACCGTCCCATCGGTCCTCAAGCGATCCAGATGCATACAGCAGCCGTCGTGGTGAAATTGGTAGACACGCTATCTTGAGGGGGTAGTGGCGAAAGCTGTGCGAGTTCGAGTCTCGCCGACGGCACCAAATCAAAAGGCCGCCTCACGGGCCCGCTATGCGAGGTATGTGAGGCGGTTTTCACAGGTGAGAGCGGCTTAGATGAACCTCGATCAATACCTCCCAGTTCTGTTGTTCATCTTGGTAGGCATCGGTGTCGGTGTCGTGCCTCTGTTGCTGGGCTACGTGCTTGGGCCCAATCGCCCCGACGCGGCGAAAAACTCCCCCTACGAATGTGGCTTCGAGGCCTTCGATGACGCGCGCATGAAATTCGATGTGCGCTACTACCTCGTGGCCATCCTGTTCATTCTTTTCGACCTGGAAATCGCCTTCCTGTTCCCCTGGGCCGTGGCCCTGCAGGACGTGGGGGCGACGGGTTTCGTGGCCGTCGTGGTTTTCCTGGCCATCCTGGTCATAGGCTTTGCCTACGAGTGGAAAAAGGGCGCGCTGGATTGGGAATGAGCGGCGCTACAGAAGGAATGACGCAATGATTGAAGGTGTGATGAAGGAAGGCTTTGTCACCACGAGCTATGACGCCGTGGTGAACTGGGCCAAGACCGGATCCCTTTGGCCCGTGACCTTTGGTCTGGCCTGCTGTGCGGTGGAGATGATGCACGCCGCGGCGGCGCGCTACGACCTGGCGCGCTTTGGCGCCGAGGTGTTCCGAGCCAGCCCGCGCCAGTCCGACCTGATGATCGTCGCCGGCACGCTGTGCAACAAGATGGCGCCGGCCTTGCGCAAGGTCTACGACCAGATGGCCGAGCCGCGTTGGGTGATCTCCATGGGCTCCTGTGCCAATGGCGGCGGCTACTACCACTATAGCTATTCCGTGGTGCGCGGCTGCGACCGCGTGGTGCCCGTGGACGTGTACGTGCCCGGCTGCCCGCCCACGGCCGAGGCGCTGATCTACGGCATCATCCAGCTGCAGCAGAAGATCCGCCGCACCCAGACCATTGCGCGTGTTTGAGGGAACCCGATGACCGACTTTGCCATTCACCCTGAAAAGCTGCGCGAGGCCGTGGCCGGCGCGCTGGGCGACAAGGCGCGCGCCATCACGCTGGCGCTCGATGAGCTCACTGTGGTGGTCGCCGCGGCCGACTACCTGGAGGTGATGCAGACCCTGCGCGATGCGCCGCAGTGCCGCTTCGAGCAGCTCATCGACCTGTGCGGCGTGGACTATTCGACCTATCGCGACGTGGGTACCGACGGCCTGCGCTACGCCGTGGTGTCGCACCTGTTGTCGGTGTCGCTGAACCAGCGCGTGCGCGTGAAGGTGTTCTGCCCCGACGACGACTTTCCGGTAATACCTTCCGTGACCGACATCTGGAGCGGCGCCAACTGGTTCGAACGCGAGGCCTTCGACCTGTACGGCATAGTCTTCGACGGCCACAACGACCTGCGCCGCATCCTGACCGACTACGGCTTCATCGGCCACCCGTTCCGCAAGGACTTCCCCCTGTCGGGCCATGTGGAAATGCGCTACGACCCCGAGCAGCGCCGCGTCATATACGAGCCCGTGAGCATAGAGCCGCGCGAGATCACACCGCGCATCATCCGCGAAGAAAAATACGGAGGCCTGCACTGAGGCGGCGCGCCGCCCAGGTGTTTGAACATGGCTGATATCAAGAATTACACCCTGAATTTCGGACCACAGCACCCGGCAGCGCACGGCGTGCTGCGTCTGGTGCTGGAACTCGACGGCGAAGTGGTGCAGCGTGCCGACCCCCATGTGGGCCTGCTGCACCGTGCCACCGAAAAGCTGGCCGAGCACAAGACCTACATCCAGTCGCTGCCCTACATGGATCGGCTGGACTATGTGTCCATGATGTGCAACGAGCAGGCCTACTGCCTGGCGATCGAAAAGCTGCTCGGCATCGAGGTGCCGCTGCGCGCCAAGTACATCCGCACCATGTTTGGCGAGATCACGCGCCTGCTGAATCACCTGATGTGGCTGGGCTCCAACGGCATGGACCTGGGTGCCTCCACCGTGCTGATGTACACCTTCCGCGAACGCGAGGTGCTGTTCGACATGTACGAGGCCGTGTCCGGCGCACGCATGCATGCCGCCTACTACCGCCCAGGTGGCGTCTACCGCGACCTGCCCGAGACCATGGCGCAGCTAAAGCCCAGCAAGGTGCGCAACGCCAAGGCTACCGAGGAGTTCAACCGCAACCGCCAGGGCACGCTGCTCGACTACATCGACGACTTCTGCGCCAAGTTTCCCAAGCTGGTCGATGAATACGAGGTGCTGCTGACCGAAAACCGCATCTGGAAGCAGCGTACCGTGGGCATCGGCGTGGTCTCGGCCGAGCGCGCCCTGAACCTGGGCATGACCGGCGTGATGTTGCGTGGCTCGGGTGTGGCCTGGGATCTGCGCAAGAAGCAGCCCTACGACGCCTATGACCTGGTGGATTTCGACGTTCCCATCGGCAAGAACGGCGACTGCTACGACCGCTACCTGGTGCGGGTGGAAGAGATGCGCCAGTCCAACCGCATCATTCAGCAATGCGTGCAATGGCTGCGTGCCAACCCCGGCCCGGTGATCGTGGACAACTACAAGGTCGCTCCGCCGCCGCGCGAGCGCATGAAGACCGGCATGGAGGATCTGATCCACCACTTCAAGCTGTTCTCCGAGGGCTTCAAGGTACCCGAGGGCGAGGCCTATGCCGCCGTCGAGCATCCCAAGGGTGAATTCGGCATCTACATCGTCAGCGACGGCGCCAACAAGCCCTATCGCCTGAAGATCCGCGCCCCTGGTTTTGCCCACCTGGCGGCCTATGACGAGCTGACGCGCGGCCACATGATTGCCGACGCGGTGGCCATCATCGGCACCATGGATATCGTGTTCGGAGAGATTGACCGATGATTACCGCAGCGACCAAGGAGCGCTTCGCACGCGAAGTGGCCAAGTACCCGCCCGAGCAGAAGCAGTCCGCCGTCATGGCCTGCCTGTCCATCGTGCAGCAGGAGCAGGGCTGGGTCAGCCAGCAAAGCGAGGCCGAGATTGCCGCGTACCTGGGCATGCCCGAGATCGCCGTGCACGAGGTTACGACCTTCTACAACATGTACAACCAGCAGCCGGTGGGCAAGTACAAGCTGGCCGTGTGCACCAACCTGCCGTGCCAGCTGCGCGGCGGCAACGAGGCGCTCAAGCACCTGGAGCAAAAGCTCGGCATAGCAATGGGCGAGACCACGGCCGACGGCATGTTCACGCTGCAGCAATGCGAATGCCTGGGCGCTTGTGCCGACGCGCCGGCGATGCTGGTGAGCGACCGCCACATGTGCAGCTTCATGGACAACGCCAAGCTCGACCAGCTGCTCGCCGGCCTGCGCCAAGCCGAAGGCGCCTCCACGGTGCGGACGGAGGGCCAGCCATGACCACGGTCGCACAAGTCCTGTCGCAGTTCCAGGCCACCGGGGTGCAGACCTGCTTTCATGACCGCCACATCACGCCGCAAATCTATGCGGACTTGAATGGCAACAACTGGAGCCTCAAGGACTACGAGGCGCGCGGCGGCTATGCCGCGCTGCGCAAGATCCTGGGCAAGGATGGCGGCGAGGGCCTGACGCAGGATCAGGTGATCGCCACGGTGAAGGAGTCGGGTCTGCGCGGCCGTGGTGGCGCGGGTTTCCCCACGGGCCTGAAGTGGAGCTTCATGCCGCGCCAGTTCCCGGGGCAAAAGCACCTGGTGTGCAATTCCGACGAGGGCGAGCCCGGCACCTGCAAGGATCGCGACATCCTGATGTACAACCCGCACATCGTCATCGAGGGCATGATCATTGCCGCGTATGCGATGGGCATCTCGCTGGGCTACAACTACATCCACGGCGAAATTTTCCAGGTCTACGAGCGCTTCGAGGCCGCCCTGGAAGAGGCGCGCGCCGCCGGCTACCTGGGCGACAAGATCCTGGGCAGCGCCTTCAGCTTCGAGCTGCATGCGCACCATGGCTTCGGCGCCTACATCTGCGGCGAGGAAACCGCGTTGCTCGAATCGCTGGAGGGCAAGAAGGGCCAGCCGCGCTTC
>JAFEES010000148.1 GCA_018240995.1 Pseudomonadota bacterium
GTGGAAGGCCTGCGCCGCTGCAAAGGAACGATGGTGCGGCGCCGAACCCTACTCCGAAAGAACTATGCCTCAGGGTTTCATGCATGGCTTTGGGGCCGTATCGCCTGCTCACATGACGCAAGGAGCTATATTTTTCATAGCCCACTAAGATACCCAGCCCCCCAGGCCTTTCTCCACCAACCCATGAACTTCCTGGTCGTCGATGACCATCCCCTGGTGCGCGAGGCGCTCGCATCCTTGTTGCTGGAGTTGAGGCCGGGCTCGAGGGTGCAGCAGGCGGCGAGCGGCGCGGAGGCGATCACGGCCCTGGGCCGCGGCCAGGCGGTGGATCTGGTGCTGCTGGACTTGCGGCTGCCCGATGGCTCCGGGCTCGACCTGCTGCGCAGGATCGGGGCGGCGAGCATCGGCACCGCCGTTGTCATG
Organism: Pseudomonadota bacterium; assembly: GCA_018240995.1. Classification (GTDB taxonomy): domain Bacteria; phylum Pseudomonadota; class Gammaproteobacteria; order Burkholderiales; family Burkholderiaceae_C; genus Alicycliphilus. Next base: position 424 of record JAFEES010000148.1, read on the forward strand.
CTCTCCGGCGACCTGGATCGCCAGACGGTGCAAGAGGCGCTGGCGGCGGGTGCGGTGGGCTACATCCCCAAGACCGAGCCCCGCGAAATCATTGCCAGCGCATTGGGTCTGGTGCTGGCGGGTGGCGTGTACGTGCCGCCGGTGGCCTTGCAGGCGGCGGCGCGCACGTTTGATACCCGTGCGACAACGCCCGAAGCACTGGGTCTGACGGGACGTCAACTGGAAGTGCTAGCCCTGCTCATGCAGGGCAAGAACAACAAGCTGATCTGCCGCGCCCTGGGGCTCGCCGAGCCTACGGTGAAGAACCACGTGTCCGCCATCCTGCGAGCGCTAGGGGTGGACAGCCGCACCGAGGCCGTACTGGCCGTCACGCGCCTGGGGTGGGCGCTGCCTCAGTCCCGCTGAAGCAGCCGCGTCAGCGCCGAGCGCAGGCGCAGCGCCGAAACCGGCTTTTCCAGCATGGGCAGGCCGCTGGCGGCGATGCACTCGCGCGTGCCGATGGCGGTGTCGCCCGTCAGGATGAGCGCGGGCAGATCCCGTCCCAACTGGCGGCGCAGGCGCGAGATTGCCGCAACGCCGTCATCGCCGTAGTCCAGGCGCATGTCCACCAGGAGCAGGTCGACCGGGCCATCCACGTGATCCGGCGCCCCGTGCGCAGCCTGCACGCGGCACCCCCAGCCTTCGAGCAGCCGCGCCGTGCTCTCCAGCACCTGCGCGTTGTTGTCGATGACCAGCACCCGGCGGCCCTGCAATGCATCGATGCTGGAGTCGATCGCCGACGCAGGGATGTGCGACTGGCTGGCGGCTTCGGGCACCGTGACCGCAAAGCATGAACCCCGCCCGGGAACCGAGCGCACGCTGACCGGGTGGCCGAGCAAACCGGCCAGCCGTGCGACGATGGACAGGCCCAGCCCCAGTCCGCCGTCGGCCGCGCTGCCTTCGGCGTCGAGCCGGTAAAACTCATCGAAGATGCGCTCCTGCTTGTCGGGCGCGATGCCGATGCCGGTATCCCACACGGCGATGCGCAGCCCGACTTGCGTGCGCCGGCAAGCCAGCAGCACCGCTCCGCTGCGCGTGTAGCGCACCGCGTTGCCGACCAGGTTGCCGAGGATGCGCTCGAGCAGCACCGGATCGCTGGCCACCCAGGCATCGCAAGGGCGGATGCGCAGCTCCAGCCCCTTGTCCCGCGCGGCTGCGGCGTGCGCCACGTCCATGCGGTCGAGCAGGCGCTGTACGGGGAACGCATCTACCTGCGGGTGGATGACGCCCGCGTCCAGCTTGGACACGTCCAGCAGGCCGTCGAACAGTGCATTGATGGCGGCGATGGCCTGCTCCACGCGCAGCCCCAGGCGCAGGCGCTCGGCGGCATCGGGGTCGCGCCGCCACTGCGCCACCATCAGGTTCAGTGCGTGCAGGGGCTGGCGCAGGTCGTGGCTGGCGGCGGCCAGCAGGCGCGACTTGGCGCGGTTTGCATCCGACAGCTCGCGCGTGCGCTCCTCCACCTGCCGCCCCAGGTCGTCGTGGCTGGCCTGCAGCTCGGCGGCCATGGCGTTGAAGCGCTCGCCCAGCCGCTCCAGTTCATCGCCGGAATGCAGGGCGATGCGGTGCGACAACTGCCCGGCGCCGATCCGCTCTGCGCCCTGGGCCAGCTCGCGAAGCGGCCGGGCGATGCGCCAAGCCGACCACAGGGCCGCCGACAACGCCAGCAGCAGGCTCACCGCCGCCACCCAGAGCGCACCCCGCACATTGGCCCACAGCGGGGCGTCGGCCTCTTGCAAGCCTTGTTCGACCACGACCCGCCAGCCCGGCGGGGCCAGCATCACGCTGCTGGCCAGCACCGGTTCGCCCCGTGTCCCCGTCAGCCGCAATGCCGGGTGTGGAGGGGCATGGGCTTTCTGCTCCTCGAAGGCGCGCAGGGTGGCGGACAAGTCCGTGTTGCGCAGCACCAGGTTGATGTCCGGATGGGCGATCAACCGCCCCGCCGGATCGACGACATAGACGATGCCTTCGTCCCCGATGCGAATTTTTGACACCACGTCCCAGATGTACTTCAGGCTCACCTCGGCGATAGCCACGCCCGCCTCACCGCGCGGCCCCGCGACGGCCACGGTCATGAACGGCTCGCTGCCCTTGCGGAAGCTGACGTCGCCGTAATACGCGCCGCGCGCCTGGCGCGCCCCCGAGAACGCGGGCGAGGCCATGCGGTCGGCCATCGAATCCACGCGGCCCAGCGCCAGCCGTGATTCCGCCACCCGCTCGCGGCCCTGGCCGTCGATGAGGGCTATGTCGGCGATGGCAGGCGTCTGCCGCAGCGCGCGCAGCGCATCCAGCCGCCGTTGCGGGGCAGCGTCGGGCGTCCAGGGCAGGGCGGTCAGCCAGGTCAGTTGCAGTTCGATCTCGCGCAGGAACTGCTGGATGCGCGCGGCGGCCGCATCGGCCTGCGCAGTCTGTACGGCGGCCAGCGCGTCGCGCTGCTGGCGGTACACCTGCGCAGCGCTCCAGGCCGCGTAGGCCAGCAGCGGCAGCGACACCAGCAGCGCGAAGACCGCCGCATAGCGCCGCCCCAGTGCGCTGCGCCACCAGCCCGGCCAAGGGCGCTCATTCGATCCAGCGGTCGGCACGGAGCTGCAACTCGGCGGGAAGATCCAGGCCCAGCGCACGCGCCACCTTGGCGTTGACGACCAGCTCGATGTCGCGCGGTTGCTCCACGGCAATGTCGGCGGCGCGCGCTCCGCGCAGCAGCCGGTCTGCGATGGCCGCCATCTGCCGGTAGTAACCATGCACGTTCGGACCGTAGCTCATCAGGTTGCCCGCCTCGGCGAACGCGGCCCAGCCCGAAATGCTGGGCAGTCGTTGAGCTGCGGAGAAGCGCGCCAGCGTTTGCGCCCGAACGTTGATGAGGTTGTCGGGCACCGCCAGCAGTGCGTGGGCACCTTCGCTGGCGATGCGGGGCAGCGCGGTATCGAAATCATCCATCGACTTCAGCAGATGCCAGGACAGCGTGAGGCCGAGCCGCCGGGCCGCCGCCTGCACCGCGTCGCGCTCGATGGTGAAGCCCGCGTGCAGGGCGTTGGCGATCGCCGCCACGTGCGAGCCCCACTGCATGGCCGTCTTCAGCAACTCGAGCCGCTTGCCCGCCAGTTCGGTCGATAGCGAGGTGACGCCCGTCAGATGGCCGCCTGGGTGCGACAGACTGGCGACCAGCCCCGCCTCGACGGGGTCGCCGCCGATGTTGAAGATCACGGGCGTCGCGCCCGACACCTTCCTGGCACCGAAGACCATCGGCCCCTGCGCGACGAGCAGATCGACGCCGGATCGCACCAGCTCCGCAGCCAGATCGGCGCTGCGCGGCTGGTCACCGTCGCGCACCAGCAGTTCGTAGCCACGCCCCTCGGCCCACCCCCGATCGGCCAGCCCCGCGCGAAAGGCCGCCAGCGCCAGCGCGGAAGCCGCCGCTCCCGCCGCGCCGATCCAGCCCAGCCAGCCAATGCGGGCCGTGCGCGAGGGTTGGGCCTGGACAGGGGGTATCAGTGGGGGCAGCAGCGCGATGCCCGCGGCTGCGGCCATCAACCTGCGGCGGCCCATGGGGGAAAGGTGGTGCGCGGACGTCATGGCGGTTCATCTTAGCCATCCACGGCCGTGCCGGGGACTGTGCGCAAGTACCGGTACCAAAGCACCAGGCCCGGTACTCCAATAAGACCACTGGACGATGCGCCGGGCGCGCTGGGTGGCGACGATGACGCCATCGACAACCACGAAGAGGAATCCGCCATGACGCTGAATCGCCGCACCCTGTGCCTTGCCGCAATGGCCGCGCTCTGCAACGTCCCGCTGGCGCGCGCCGCCGATTACCCGAGCCGCGCCATCACCATCGTCGTGCCGACGCCTGCCGGCGGCGCATCCGACAGCGCCGCGCGGCTGGTGGCCGCGTCACTCAGCGCCGCCTGGGGCCAGCCGGTCGTCGTGGTGAACCGTCCGGGCGCGGGTGGCGCCATCGCCGCGCAGGCGGTCATGGACGCGCCGCCCGACGGCTACACCCTGCTCTGGGGCCTGTCGGCGATGGCGGGACTGCCACTGGTGCAGAAGGGTGTTCCCTACAAAGCCTTGAGCGAATTCACGCCGGTCGCCAACGTCGTGGAACTCGGGTTCGCGCTGTTCGTCAACCGCGAGCTGCCGGTGCAGAACTTCGCCGACCTGGTGGCCTACGGGCGTTCCCATCCAGGCCAGCTTCACCTGGCCACCGGCACGCTGGGCGAATACATGCTGGCCGAGCGCGTGCTGAAGGCCGCAGGCGTGCAGGCCCGGCGGGTGCCGTACAAGGGCGGCGCGCAACTGATGCCGGACCTCATCAGCGGCCAGGTGCAGATCAACTTCGGCCCAATCGCGGGCGGCCTGCAGCACGCCAAGGCGGGCAAGCTGCGGGTGCTGGCCACGGCCCTGCCGCAAAGAAGCCCGCTGCTGCCGGACGTGCCGACCTTCGCCGAACTCGGCGTTTCCTCGGGCACGCTGTCCTTTTGGAATGCCTTGTTCGCCCCCGCCGCCACGCCGCCCGAGGTGGCCGCCAGGCTGTCGGCGGCGGTGGCCCGGGCGCTGCAAGCCCCCGCCGTGCAGGAACCGCTGCGGGCCAGCGGCACCGAGCCCCTGGGCAGCACACCACAGCAGCTCGCCGAGGCCGTCGAGGCCGCCTCCACCGCGTGGGCGACCTTCGTGCGCGACTACGGCATCGCCCAGGAGTGACGGCCATGCCGTCGCCGCATGTCCCCAATCACTTGCAAGGAGAGTCACCATGAACCGCATCCTGCTCTGCGCCACCCTCGGCATGGCCGCCTGCATGGGCGCCTGCGCCCAACAGCCATCCGGCCAATCCACGCCGCTGCTCGACAATGAAGGCAGGCCAGCGGCCAATGTGCCCGCTGCCATTCCCGCAAGTCCTGCCCACCGCACGCGCGCCGGACTGTACATCACGGAGGCCCAGGCCCGCGCCCATGAGCAGACCTTGCCTGGCGGGGCGATCAGCGTCTTCGCTGGCTGCTGCGGTGACCGGGGCTTGGACAATGCGATGGTGTCCGCCTGGGCCCAGTACGCAAGCCTGGACGCGCCGTCGGACATGCCCGTGCTGGTGCGGGGCAGCGACCTGCAGCAGGCCGCGCGCCTGGCCGACCGGCTGACCGATGCGGGCTTTGCCCCGGTGTTCCTGGTGAGCGTGCCATGAGCCAGGCGCAGGGCCAGCGGGCAGGCGATCCGGGTCCCGTGGAGGGTGCCAGCAGGGCGCGGGAAAACTACCTGTGCCTGCTGGCCTGGGCGTTCACGCTGTTCAGCTCGGTGCGCATACTCGGCTACCTGCCCACGGCCTGGGCCATCCTGGCAAGCGGCAGTTCACAGCAGCATTCGCTGCTCACTTGGGCGATCTGGACCAGCTCGAACATGACGATGGCGGCCTGGCTCTACGAGGACAACGGGCGGCGGCTGAATCGCGCCATCGTGGTCAACATCGGCAACGCGCTGATGTGCCTGGTGATCCTGGCTCTGGTGGCGTTCTACCGACACTGATCGACGGTACAACAGCCATCCCTTTGAAACAGGGGCAGTTTTCAGAAAACAGGAATGAACCCTTGTGTGGCAAGCGTTGGCAGCTATCAAAAAGAGATTGCTACTCGGCACGCTGGCGATCCGAGGCATAGACCGCCGCCTGCACGCGCGAGCTGAGGCCCAGCTTGCGCAGGATGTGCTGCACGTGAATCTTCACCGTGGTCTCGGCGATATCCAGCGTGCGCGCGATTTCCTTGTTGCTGGCGCCGCGCGCGATCTCGCGCAGCACCTCCTCCTCGCGCGGCGACAGCTGCGGTGCCGGCTCCGCTTCCTCGGGCACCGGCTCCGGCTCGGGCGCGCCCTGGGTCTGGAAGGCTGCCACCAGCTTGCCCATCATCTCGGGACTGACCACCGGCTCGCCGCGCGCGGCACGGCGCACGGCCTCGGCCAGCAGGTCGCCGTCGATGGTCTTGAGCAGGTAGCCCTGCGCACCATGGCGCAGCGCGCTGGCCAGGTCTTCGCCGTCCTCGCTCACCGTCAGCATGACCACGCGGCTGGCGGGCGAGGCCTCGCGCAGGCCGGCGATCGCGTCCACGCCGCGCACGCCGGGCAGGTGGTTGTCCAGCAAGATCACGTCGGGCTGCAGCTGCGGCAGCAGGTGCTGGGCCGCGCCGGCGTCGCCCGCCTCGCCGACCACGCGCAGGTCGGCGTACTGGCCCAGCAGCGCCACCAGGCCGCGGCGCAGCAGGGTGTGGTCGTCTATCAGGAACAGGGTGATGGGCGCGCTCATGGGGCCGTGATCGTAACCCCCGGCGCCGCCTCCACGCCGCGCGCCGGCGGCAGCACCAGGGTCACGCAGGTGCCC
>JAFEES010000149.1 GCA_018240995.1 Pseudomonadota bacterium
ACCAGCTGCCACACGTCCTTGTTCTGGAAGAAGCTGCGCCCCAGGTCAAAGCGCGCGAACTGCCCCAGCATTTGCACGAAGCGCTCGTGCGCCGGCTTGTCAAAGCCGTAAAGCTGCTTGATCTGCGCGAGCCGCTTGGGGTCCACGCCCTGGGCGCCGCGGTAGGCCATGCCGCCGCCCTCCCCGCCCCCATCTGCGCCGGCCGCGCCGGCCTTGGCCTCGGCCAGGTACTGCTCCACCGGGCCGCCGGGCACGAACTGAATCACCACGAAGGTCAGCAGCAGCACGCCCAGCAGCGTGGGCAGCATGAGCAGGATGCGCTTGAGGATGTAGGCGAACATGGGCGTCGATTATGGTCAGAGCCAGCGCCGCACCCGGCGCTGGTACTGCAGGTAGGGCGCGCCAAAGTTCTGCGCCAGCGCCCGCTCCTCCGGCAGGATTTGAAAGCGCGTGATGTAGGCCACAAAGCACACCAGGGCCAGCAACGCCAGTGGGTTGCCCAGGTACAGACACCAGGCCAGCAACTGCAGGGCCACCCCCAGGTACATGGGGTTGCGCGTGAAACGGTACGGCCCGGTCTGCACCACGGCGCTGGCGCGCTCGGGCGCCAGCGGGTTGGGCGTGGTGCGTTGCAAGCTGAACGTGCGCAGCCCCCATAACTCCAGCGCCAGCCCCACCAGCGCCAGCGTCAGCGCCGCGGCTAGTGCCAACCACCCCGGCAGGTGCAGGGCGAGTGCGGGCACCATGCCGGCCAACACCCAGGCCAGGCCGGCGCAGGTCAGGCCGACGACGGGCGGAGGTATCTTGTGTTCCAGATTGATCATGGGAATTGGTTGGGTTGAAAGCCTTGCCAGTAATGCGCCGCCAGCTATGGATTTTTAGACCACCAGGTATCAATCACCCACATCTCGCCAGGCGAATACGGCGGCACCACCTTGGGGCGCGCCAGGTGCCAGGCGTCATACACCATGCGGTGCGTGGAGGCCGACCATTGCGGGATCAGGTAATGCTCGTGCGCGATGATGCGATCCAGGTCATGGCAGGCGGGCAGCATCTGCGCGCGCGTCTTGGCCGACACCATGGCGCGGATCATGGCGTCCACGGCCGGGTTCTTCACGCCGGGGAAGTTGCCCGAATCCTCCTGGTCGGCCGCCTGGCTGCCGAACAGGTCGGCAAACTCCTGGCCCGGGTTGTTCGTGCCCTGGTAGGCAATGGTGGTGATGTCGAAGTCGAACTTTTGCAGCCGCTGCTGGTAGAGCGCAAAGTCCACCGAGCGGAACTTGAGCGTGATGCCCAGCTTGGCCAGGTTGCGCTGCCAGGACGACAGCGTGCGCACCCCGCCCTCGTTGCTGTCCATGTACTCCAGCACAAAGGGCTCGCCCTGGGCGTTGCGCAGGGCGCCGTCCTTGACCTCCCAGCCTGCGTCCTTCAAAAGCACCAGGGCGCGGCGCAGGTGCTCGCGCAGCGCCATGGCGTCCTTGGTCACGGGCGGCTCGAACATGGGGCCGAACACCTCGGGCGGCAGATCCTTGCGCCAGGGCTCGAGCAGGGCCAGCTCCGCGGGCGTGGGCAGGCCATGGGTCTCGCACATGGTGTTGCCAAAGAGGCCATGCACGCGCTGGTAGGCGCCGTAGAACAGCTGGCGGCTCATCCACTCGAAGTCGAAGGCCAGGCCCAGGGCCTCGCGCACGCGCCGGTCGGCCAGCAACGGGCGGCGCGTGTTCAGCACATAGCTTTGAAAGCCCGTGGGCAGCTTGTTTGCAAATTCGGCCTTGACCAGCTCGCCGCTGTCAAACTTCTTGCCATTCACGCGCCGTGCCCAGTCGCCGGCGCTGAAAAACCGCATCAGGTCGAACTCGCCGGCCTTCAGCGCCTCCAGGCGCGCCGTGTTGTCCTTGTAGATCTTGATCAGCACGCGGTCGAAGTTGGCCGTGCCCTTGCGCACCGGCAGGCCCTGGGCCCAGTACTGCGGGTCGCGCACATAGGTAATGTCCTTGCCGAAGTTGACCGGGCCGATCTTGTACGGCCCGCTGCCTATGGGGATGTCCATCACCACCTGGTCGAAGGGTTTGGGCTTGCCGTCCTCGCCCAGGCCCCAGTCACGGCTGAACACGGGCAGGCCGCCCACGGTCAGCGGCAGCTCGCGGTTGGGCGCCTTGAAGCGGTAGCGCACGGTGCGATCGTCCAGCACATCCACGCCGGCCACCTCGATCAGCGAAGTCTTGAAACCGGGCGAGGTATAGGGGCCGACCAGCGTGTCATAGCTGTGCTTCACGTCCTGGGCCAGCACCGGCTTGCCGTTGTGAAAGCGCGCGCTGCTGCGCAGGCGAAAGGTGGCGGACAGGCCATCGGGGGCCACCGTCACGTCCTCGGCCAGCAGGCCGTAGCCGGTGGCGGTCTCGTCCATCGATCCGGACAGCAGCGTATCGAACATCAGCGCCGACAGATAGGCCGGCGCGTTGCCGCGAATGGTGAAGGGGTTGTACTTGTCGAAGGTGGAGGCGCGCAGGTTGCTCACCAGGCGCAGCTCGCCGCCCTTGGGCGCGTCGGGGTTCACATAGGGCAGGTGCGTGAAACCGGCCGGCAATGCGGGATCGCCCCACATGGCATAGGCGTGAGCGGCCAGCGCAGGCGCGCCAGGCCACAGCGCCAGGCACGAGAAGAACAGTGAACAGATCAGCCAATACCGCATGCGACAATTCTGCATTACCTCTGAACGCATCCACAGGAGAACGAATATGGGTTTTCTCGCCGGCAAGAAGCTGCTCATCACGGGCGTGCTGTCCAACCGCTCCATCGCCTACGGCATTGCCCGCGCCTGCCACCAACAGGGGGCCGAGCTCGCCTTCAGCTACGTGGGCGAGCGTTTCAAGGATCGCATCAGCGAGTTCGCCGCCGAGTTCGGCTCAAGCCTAGTGTTCGACTGCGACGTGGCCGATGACGCGCAGATCGAGAAGATGTTCGCTGACCTGTCCGCCACCTGGGGCAAGTTCGACGGCTTCGTGCACAGCATAGGCTTCGCCCCGCGCGAGGCGATTGCCGGCAACTTTCTGGAAGGCCTGTCGCGCGAGGGCTTTCGCATCGCGCACGACATCAGCGCCTACAGCTTCCCGGCCATGGCCAAGGCGGCCCTGCCCTACCTGAACGACAAGTCGGCACTGCTGACCCTGAGCTACCTGGGCGCGCTGCGCAGCATCCCCAACTACAACACCATGGGCCTGGCCAAGGCCAGCCTTGAGGCTTCCGTACGCTACCTGGCCGAGGCCGTGGGCCGCACCGCCGACGGCCGCGCCATCCGCGCCAACGGCATCAGCGCCGGCCCCATCAAGACCCTGGCCGCCAGCGGCATCAAGGACTTCGGCAAGCTGCTCGGCCGCGTGGCCGACGCCGCCCCGCTGCGCCGCAACGTGACCATAGAGGACGTGGGCAATGTGGCGGCGTTCTTGCTCAGCGACCTGGCCAGCGGCGTGACGGCCGAGATCACCTATGTGGACGGCGGCTTCAGCCAGACGGCAGGCCTGAGCGCGGATCAGGTGTAGGCAGCCTCCCCGCGCCAACACCCAAGCCCTGCGGCCTGCGGGGCTTTTTTGTGCCCATGAAAAAAACCCCGCGGGCTGCCAAGCCGGCGGGGTGGTATCTGTCGCGCTGCGCCTGGCTCTCAGGCTCTCAGGCCTGCGCGCCCTCCAGCCGTCGCAGGTGCGCGTAGATTTGGTCCTTGAGCAGCAGCTTTTCCTTTTTCAGCTTCTCGATCTCATGCGTGGTTGCCGCGACGATGCGGGCCTCCATGTTCTTGATCAGCTGATCCATTTCGTTGTGCTTGTCGAACAGCCGCGTGAAGTAGCTGTCCTGGCCTTTGATCTTGGTGATCAAGTCACGATACTCTGGAAACATCGGTGCTCCTTGGGTGGTGAATGGCAGAAACAGTGTACGGGTTAACCCCGCCGCCGGGCCATACCTGTGTTTATGAAGCGACAGCCGGACGGGCGCAGCCTCACACCGATCCGATCATCATTGGGCCATGACGAACATGCACTTGGTCGGCTATAGCCGCCGCCGTTACCTCACTGCAAATGGCTGTTGGGGCATATTTCATGGGTGGCTGGTGCTATGGTTATTGATAGCCATTAGCGGTACGCCGGGGCGCGCCGCAACGCCTGCGCCCACCCTGGCCATGCGCTACCACGAGGGCGTGGACGTCACCGCCTACTGGGTCAGCGAAAAGTACGACGGCGTGCGCGCGCTGTGGACGGGCAGCCAGCTGCTGAGCCGCCAGGGCCTGCCGATACGCGCGCCGGCCTGGTTCACCGCCGGCTGGCCGCCAGAGCCCATGGATGGCGAGCTGTGGGCCGGGCGCGGCCAGTTTGCGCTGGCCCAAACGGCCGTGGCGCAAGCCACGCCCGATGACGCGCAATGGCGCGCGCTGCGCTACATGGTGTTCGACCTGCCCGCGGCGCCCGGCGGTTTTGGCGCACGCCTGCCCGCCCTGCAGCGCACCGTGGCCGACCTGGGCCGGCCCTGGGTGCAGGCCGCGGCGCAATGGCGCGTGGCCGGCCATGCGCAGTTGATGACGCAGCTGCGGCAGCACGACAAGGCCGGCGCCGAAGGCCTGATGCTGCGCAAGGACGATGCCCCCTACCGCGGCGGGCGCAGCGAGGATCTGCTCAAGCTCAAGTCATTCGACGATGCCGAGGCCCTGGTAGTGGGCCATGTGGCCGGCCGCGGCAAATACGCCGGCCTGACCGGCGCGCTGCTGGTGCAGATGCCCGACGGCCAGCGCTTTCGCCTGGGCAGCGGCCTACCCGATGCGCTGCGGCGCCAGCCGCCGCCGCTGGGTGCCATGGTGACCTACCGCTTCAACGGCACGCACGCCAGCGGCCTGCCGCGCTTTGCACGTTTCTGGCGCGTGCGGACCGATCAGCCGACAGCCAATTCTGAATAGAAATTACGGGCTGCGCCATTGATAGGAAAGCGCAGACAGCTCTCAAAATTGAAGTAAAAAGAAGCCGCGGGCGGTTTCCCCACCCTCGGCCTCAATCCCGCCAGCCGGTCAGATAGTGCGGCCAAACGGGCCGTTGCTGCCCACCTGCACCAGCTTGTCCTTGGCCCTGGCCTTGGCGCGCGTGCCGCCCTTGACGGCCGTGCCCGCTTGCGCCGCATCCTGCTGCGCCACGCAATCGGCGTAATAGCGCACGTTGCCGGCGTCGTCCTCGATCTCCACCAGGCCGTGGATGTCGGTCTCGAAGCCCGGGCAAAGCTTGGCGAATTCGCGCGCGAACTTGAGGTAGTCGACGATCTTCTTGTTGAAGACCTCGCCCGGGATCAAGAGCGGAATGCCCGGCGGGTAGGGCGTGATCAGGCTGGTGGTGATGCGGCCCTCCAGCTGGTCGATCTCCACGCGCTCGGTCTTGCGCTGGGCTATATGTGCGTAGGCGTCGCTGGGCTTCATGGCCGGCGTCAGGTCACTCAAATACATCTCTGTCGTCAGGCGCGCGATGTCGTATTTGGCGTAGAGCTGGTGCACGTGCTGGCACAGGTCACGCAGGCCCATCTTCTCGTAGCGCTTGTGCTGCTGGCAGAACTCGGGAAGGATGCGCCACATCGGCTGATTCTTCTCGTAGTCGTCCTTGAACTGCTGCAACGCGGCCAGGAGCGTGTTCCAGCGGCCCTTGGTGATGCCGATGGTGAACATGATGAAGAAGCTGTACAGCCCCGTCTTCTCCACCACCACGCCATGTTCGGCCAGGTATTTGGTGACGATGGAGGCCGGAATGCCGGTGGCGTCGAACTTGCCGTCCAGGTTCAGTCCGGGCGTGACGATGGTGGACTTGATCGGATCCAGCATGTTGAAGCCGTCGGCCAGCGCGCCAAAACCGTGCCACTTGGCGGCGCCGTTCTTCTTCTTGCCCTGGTTGCGGAACACCCAGTTCTCGGCCGTGCCCAGGCCATCGTCGACCAGCTCATGCGGGCCCCAGACCTTGAACCACCAGTCGTTCTTGCCGAACTCATCCTCCACCTGGCGCATGGCGCGGCGAAAGTCCAGCGCCTCCAGCAGGCTTTCCTCGACCAGCGCCGTGCCGCCGGGCGGCTCCATCATCGCCGCAGCCACGTCGCAGCTGGCGATGATGCTGTACTGCGGGCTGGTCGAGGTGTGCATCAGGTAGGCCTCGTTGAACAGGTGGCGATCGAGCTTGGTGGTCTGGCTGTCCTGCACCAGCACATGGCTGGCCTGGCTGATGCCGGCCAGCAGCTTGTGGATGGACTGCGTGGCGTAGACCACCGAATGCCTGGGCCGCGCGCGCTTCTTGCCCATGGCATGGAAGCTGCCATAGAACGGGTGGAAGGCCGCGTGCGGCAGCCAGGCCTCGTCGAAGTGCAGGTTCTCCACATAGCCGTCGAGCATGCCCTTGATGGTCTCGGTGTTGTAGAGCACGCCGTCGTAGGTCGATTGCGTCAGCGTCAGCACGCGCGGCTTGACGGCCGCCGCGTCCACGCCCTTGAGCAGCGGGTTGGCGCGGATCTTGGCCTGGATGGTGGCGGGCTCGAATTCGCTTTGCGGAATCGGCCCGATGATGCCGAAGTGGTTGCGCGTGGGCTTCAAGAACACGGGGATGGCCCCGGTCATGATGATGCTGTACAGAATGGACTTATGGCAGTTGCGGTCCACCACGACCACGTCGCCCGGCGCCACCGTGTGGTGCCAGACCATCTTGTTGCTGGTGGACGTGCCGTTGGTCACGAAGAAGCAATGGTCGGCATTGAAGATGCGCGCCGCGTTGCGCTCCGATTCGCCGA
>JAFEES010000014.1 GCA_018240995.1 Pseudomonadota bacterium
CGTGTGGTACATGGCCGTGGCCGTGGCCATGGTGCTGGGGTAGAAGGTCTGCACCTGGTCGGCGCGAAAGCCGTTTTTCTTGAGCCACACGGCCAGGTTCATCATGTCCTCGTCGCTGGTGCCGGGGTGGGCGGCGATGAAGTAGGGAATCAAGAACTGCTTCTTGCCGGCCTCGGCCGTGTACTTCTCGAACAAGACCTTGAACTTGTCATAGTTGCCTATGCCGGGCTTCATCATCTTGGTCAGCGGCCCGGCCTCGGTGTGCTCGGGGGCGATCTTCAGGTAGCCGCCCACATGGTGCTGCACCAGCTCCTTGACGTACTCGGGCGACTGGATCGCAAGGTCGTAGCGCAGGCCCGAGCCGATCAAAATCTTCTTGATGCCCTTGATGCCCCGCCCCTTTTTGTAGATGGAAATCAAGGGGTCGTGGTCGGTCGTCAGGTTCTGGCAGATGCCGGGATAGACGCAGCTGGGTTTGCGGCACGCCGCCTCGATCTCGGGCGTGCGGCAGCCCAGGCGGTACATATTGGCCGTGGGGCCGCCCAGGTCGGAAATAGTGCCGGTAAAGCCCTGCACCTTGTCACGCACGTCCTCGATCTCGCGCAGGATGGAGTCCTCGGAGCGGCTCTGGATGATGCGCCCCTCGTGCTCGGTGATGGAGCAGAAGGTGCAGCCGCCAAAGCAGCCGCGCATGATGTTGATGGAAAAGCGAATCACCTCCCAGGCCGGGATCTTGGTCGCGCCGTCGTGGCGGCCATGCTCGTCGGCGTAGCGCGGGTGCGGGCTGCGCGCGTAGGGCAGGTCAAAGATGTGGTCCATCTCCGCCGTGGTGAGCGGTATGGGCGGCGGGTTGAGCCACACGTCGCGCGCCGTCGCCCCCTCGCCATGCGCCTGCACCAGGGCGCGGGCGTTGCCGGGGTTGGTTTCCAGGTGAAAGACGCGGCTGGCGTGGGCGTAGAGCACGGGGTCGCTTTTGACCTGCTCGTAGCTGGGCAGGCGGATGACGGTCTTCTCGCGCGCCAACGCCTTTTTGCTGACCAGTGCCGGGTTGGGCATGAATTGCAGCGGTTTTTCAGACTCTTTTTGGCCGATAGCACCCGTGGAACAACCGCTTGCCGCTCCTGATTTTGCAGCATCCTCCCTGGCGCAACTCGCCCCCTGGCTGGCGGCCTGCTCGCTGGTGGTCTGGTAGGGGTTGATGTGCGCCTCCACCTTGCCGGGTTGATCGACCTCGGTGGAGTCGATCTCCATCCAGCCCTGCGCCGTCTCGTCGCCGCTGCGGCGGATGAAGGCCGTGCCGCGCAGGTCGGTGATGTGCTCGATGGGCTCGCGCCGCGCCAGGCGGTGGGCAATATCGACCAGGGCGCGCTCGGCATTGCCGTAGAGCAGCAGGTCACACTTGCTGTCCACCACGACGGAGCGGCGCACCTTGTCGCTCCAGTAGTCGTAGTGGGCGATGCGGCGCAAGGACCCTTCCATGCCGCCGAGCACAATCGGCACGTCCTTGTAGGCCTCGCGGCAGCGCTGGCTATAGACGATGGCGGCGCGATCCGGGCGGCGGTTGCCCTCGGCGCCGGGGGTGTAGGCGTCGTCGGAGCGGATTTTGCGATCCGCCGTGTAGCGGTTGATCATGGAATCCATGTTCCCCGCCGTCACGCCCCAGAACAGATTGGGCTTGCCCAGCGCCTTGAAGCCTTCAGCGCTTTGCCAGTCGGGCTGGGCGATGATGCCCACGCGAAAGCCCTGGGCCTCCAGGGTGCGCCCGATCACTGCCATGCCAAAGCTGGGGTGATCGACATAGGCGTCGCCGGTCACCAGCACGATGTCGCAGCTGTCCCAGCCGAGCTGCGCCATCTCCTCGCGGCTCATCGGCAAAAACGGCGCGGGGCCAAAGCGCTTGGCCCAGAACGGCTTGTAGCTGGTGATGGGCTTGGCAGCGCGCGGGAAAAAAGAGACGTCAATCGGGGCGTTCATCGGCGGGCCTGGTGGGTGGGGGCCGGCATTTTAAAAGTTTGCGCATATCGGCGCAGTTGAAAGGGGCATGGAGTTAAGCTCGCCAGCCCCATGCCCTATTCCCTGCGCCAGAGCGTCCACAGCGAGCTCATCATCAAGAAAAGCCGCTTCATAGGCTGCGTGCAGCCCATGGCCGACCGCGCCGGCGCCCAGGCCGTGGTGGACGCACTGTGGCAGCAGCACCCGGGCGCCGCCCATGTGTGCTGGGCCTTGCTGGCGGGCGGGCAATCGGCGGCGGTGGACGATGGCGAGCCCAGCGGCACGGCCGGCCGGCCCATGCTGGACGTGCTGCGCCACCAGGATCTGGAGGGCGTGCTGGCCACCGTGGTGCGCTACTTTGGCGGCGTGAAGCTGGGCGCGGGCGGCCTGGTGCGCGCATATACCGACAGCGTGGCCCAGGCCCTGCTGCAGGCCGAGAAGCTGCCGCTGGTGCGCACGCGCAACCTGCGCTGCAGCCTGCCCTATGCCCTGGAGGGCCTGCTGCGCCGCGAGATAGCGGCCGCCGGCGCGCCGCTGCTGGACGTGGCCCATGCAGCGCTGGTCACGCTGCAATGGAGCCTGCCCGAGCCCGAGGCCGAGGCCTTCGTTGCGCGCATCAACGACCTCTGCCAGGGGCGCGCGGCCTGGCTGGACGACCAATAGGGCTCAAGAGTCGGGCCATTCGGCCGATATGCAAGGCATCGCTTTTTTTGCATGCCCGCCATGGATATCGCCCTCACCTCCGCCATCGTCAATACGGCCACCTCCATGTCCAACCAGCAGACCGCGCAGGCCGTGCAGGTGTCGGTGCTGAAAAAGGCCATGAACGCCAACGAAGCGGCCGTCACCACGCTGCTGGGCGGCGTGCAGGCCGCCACCCCGCAGCTGGCTACCAGCGGGTCGCTGGGCACGCAGGTGAATACCTACGCCTGACACGGGGCAGATCAACGCAGGCGCGCGGGCGACAGGGCCGCGCGCGTAACGCCCTCCTCCACCAGGCTGGCCGAAAGCGGCTCGTTCAGCGCCAACTGGCGCGCCAGCAGTGCCGCGCCGGCCGCGCTCTGTATGCCGTAGCCGCCCTGGGCGGCGAGCCAGAAGAAGCCGCGCACATGGTTGTCCCAGCCGATCACCAGGTCGCCATCGGCGACAAAGGATCGCAGCCCGGCCCAGGCGTGCGATGGGCGCCGGATCTGAAAGCTGGTCACCGCCTCGATGCGGTGCAGCCCCAACGCCACATCCAGCTCCTCGGGCACCACGTCGTGCGGCGCCACCGGATCGGCATTCGCCGGAGAGCCCAGCAGCTGGCCCGCGTCGGGCTTGAAGTAATAGCTCTCGTCTATGCCGATGACGGCCGGCCAGCCGCTGGCGTCCATGCCCGCGGGCACGGGGAAGGTGAAAGCCGTGCGCCGGCGCGGCTCCAGGCCGATCGCCGGCACGCCAGCCAGGGCTGCGACCACGTCGGCCCAGGCGCCGGCGGCATTCACCACGGCGCCGGCGGTGATCGTCTCGCCACCGGCCAGCGTCACGCGCCAGCCGTCGTCCAGGCGCTGCAGGCCGGTCACCTCGGCATTGCAGCGGATGGCGCCGCCGCGCTGGCGCAGGCCGCGCAGATAGCCCTGGTGCAGGGCGTGCACGTCGATGTCGGCGGCGCCGGGCTCGCTCATGCCGGCGGCCACGGCCTCGGGGCGCAGGCAGGGCACGAGCGCCAGCATCTGCTCGCGCGCCAGGCGGCGCACATGGGGGTCGAGCGCCAGGGCCTCGGCATAAGCCGCGTCCAGCAAATCGAGCTGATCCGGCCCCGCCAGATAGACCACGCCACGCGGCGTGAGGATGGGTGAGGTGCCGAACTCGGGCGGCGGCGCGTCGTAGAAGGCGCGGCTGGCGCGCGTCAGCGCCCGGATGTGGGGCGTGCCATAGGTGGCCGAATACAGCGCGGCCGAGCGTCCCGTGGTGTGGTAGCCGGGCTGGGACTCGCGCTCCAGCAGCAGCACGCGGCGCTGCGCGGCCAGCTCCCAGCCGATGGAGGCGCCGGCAATGCCCGCGCCGACGATGATGAAGTCGTAGGGTTCGTTGTCGGTCGCCATCGCCACCTCTTCAGGCCAGTGCCCGCCCGCGCTGCACGAAGCGTTCAAACTCCGCCGGCGGCACGAACAGCCCGCCGGTCGTCCACACCACATGCGTGGCCTGGGCCAAATGGCTTTGCAGGCCCTGCGCGGCCAGCCAGGCGCGGCCAGCCTCTGTCTGGGTCAGCATGGCCGGCCCGCCAAAGCCCGCCGCGGCCGAGGGCTCGATGCGCTCGCCGGTGGCCTCCAGCACCTGCACCAGCTGCCTAAACAGGGTGTCATCGCGCACCGTGAAGCAGCCCGACAGCAGCGGCGCCATCAGCTCGGCCGCGGGCAGCGAGGCACGCGGCACGGCCAGGCCGTCGGCCTCGGTCTGGTTCGTCAGGCCCCAGTCGTAGACCGAGGGATGCTGGCCCTGCCCCGCCAGCATCTGCAGCAGGAAGCAGGGCGACTGCACGGGTTCGGCAAAAAAACAGTGCACATGCGGCCCTAGCACCTGGCGCAGGCCGAAGCTGATGCCCGCCGGCGCGCCGCCCACGCCACAGGGCAGGTAGACGAACAGCGGGTGGGTAGCGTCCACGGCAATGCCCGCGCCCTGCAGCTGCTGGCGCAGGTGCAGCGCCGCCGCGCTATAGCCCAGCAGCAGCGACAGCGAGCGTTCGTCATCGACAAAATGGCTGAACGGGTCTTGCGCCGCCTGGGCGCGGCCGGCCGCCACCGCCGCCTCGTAGTCGCCCGCATGCTCCACCACCTGCACGCCGCGCTGGCGCAGGCGCTGCTTCTTCCACTCCTTGGCCTCCAGCGACATGTGCACCGCGGCGGCAAAGCCCAGGGCCGCCGCCGCCACGCCTATGGACAAGCCCAGGTTGCCGGTGGAGCCCACGGCCACCGTGTGGCGCGCAAACAGCGCGCGCGCAGCTGGATCGGCCAGGGCCAGGTAGTCGGCGGGGCCGGCCTGCACGCCTATCAAGCCGTGCTGCACGGCCAGGCGCTCGGCAAACTCCAGCACCTCGTGCATGCCGCCACGCGCCTTGATGGAGCCGGCCACGGGCAGCAGGTGATCGGCCTTGATCCACAGTCGCCCCTGCCCCGCTTGCAGGCCCAGGGCCGCGTGCAGCGCCGGCGCCGGCGCCAGCGGCGACTCGATCACGCCATCCGTATCCTGCAGCTCGGGAAACAGCCGCGCCAGCAACGGCGCAAAGCGCTCGAAGCGCGCGGCTGCGGCCTGGGTGTCTGCCAGGCCTATGCGGCTGCCGGCAACGGGCAGCAGCGCTGGAACGACGGCCTGGCGCTGCGGGTTCAGCCACAGGCAGGGCTCGGCGCGGCGTAGCAGCGCGGCGACGCCGGCGGGGGCGGGGGTGGCGTTCATATCAATGTGAGGTGGTCTTGGACAGCAGCTGCATCACCAGCACGCCGGCCACGATCATGGCCATGCCCACAAGGGCCGGCAAGTCCAGCTTCTGGCCATACAGCAGCCAGCCAACGATGGAGATCAGCACGATGCCCAGCCCCGACCACAAGGCATACACCACGCCCGTGGCCATGTGGCTCATGACCTTGGAGAGCATAAAAAACGCCAGGCCATAGCCCAGCACACACAGGGCGGAGGGCCACAGCCGCGTCAGCCCCTGGGAAGACTTGAGGGCCGAGGTGGCAATTACCTCCGCCGCGATGGAGATGCCGAGCATGACGTAGGGATGCATGGGGTGCTGTTTTCTCTATGTATTTGATAGCTTAAAACGCTTCATGGACAAACGTTATGACCAATCCACCATGAAAAATTCGACAGGGGTTCAGGTCGTCTCGCAGACACGATCTTGCAAATGCCCGCCACCGCGCAACCCAGGCGCGTGGCCGGCGCCAGCGCAATCGCCATAGCGGACAAGCTTCATGCTGGCGCTCCCCACAATTGCCAAAACCGCGCATCTTAGGCCCCATCGCCGTCGCGAATGGCCTCATCGCGTTCAACGATAGCGCCGCGCGTGCAAGCCTGGCGCGGCCAGCTTACGATGACAGGCTTTGGCGCACCCATCATGGCCGCAGACTCAACCACCGCCCCCGCCGCCGCCGATCCGCCACGCCCGCACAGCCTGCGCGAGCTGTTCTGGGCCTTCACCTGGCTGGCGCTACAGGGTTTTGGCGGCGTGCTGGCGGTAGTGCAGCGCGAGCTGGTCGACCGCCGGGGCTGGATCACCAACGAGGAGTTTCTCGAAGACTGGGCCGCCGCGCAGATCCTGCCGGGCCCGAACGTGGTCAATCTGTCCATCATGCTGGGCGACCGCTACTTCGGCCTGCGTGGCGCCCTGGTGGCCGTCGCCGGCATGCTGACCCTGCCGCTGCTGCTGGTGGTGGCGCTGGCCGCCGTGTACGCCACGTTTGCCGCCCACCCCATGGTGGCAGGCGCGCTGCGCGGCATGGGCGCCGTGGCCGCTGGCCTGGTGGCCGGCGTGGGCTGCCGCCTGGCGGCCTCGCTGACCAAGCACCCGCTGGGCCTCCTGCCCTGCGCCCTGATCACCGCCACCACCTTCATCGCCATGAGCGTGCTGCGCCTGCCGCTGGCCTGGGTGCTACCGGTGGTGGGCGGCACGGCCTGCGCGCTGACCTGGCGCAAGATTGCCTGACACCGCCGCATCATGCAAACGGCACTCAATCTACAGCCGCTGGATTGGCTGAACCTGTTCCTGTACTACCTGTCGATTTCGCTGCTGGCCGTGGGCGGCGCCATCGCCACGGCGCCGGACATGTACCGCTTTCTGGTGGAACGTCAGGGCTGGCTGACCGAGCTGCAGTTCAACACCTCCATCGTCCTGGCCCAGGCGGCCCCGGGGCCGAACGTGCTGTTCATCGCCCTGCTGGGCTGGAACCTGGGCCTGAACACCGGAAGCAGCGCGCACCCCGCCTGGGCGGCTGGCGCGCTGGGCGTGGCGGTATGCATGCTGGGGGTGTTGCTGCCCAGCTGCGTGCTGACCTGGGCCGCCACGCGCTGGGCGCGGCGCAACCGTGAGCGCCGCTCGGTGCGCGCCTTCAAGCAGGGCATGGCGCCGCTGGTGATCGGCCTGATACTGGCCACCGCCTGGGTGCTGGCCAGTGCCCACGGCGATGTGGCACGCGACTGGCGGCTGTGGCTGCTGAGTGCCGTCACCACGCTGCTGGTGTGGCGCACGCGCCTGCACCTGTTGTGGCTGCTGGGCGCGGGGGCGCTGCTAGGCGCGCTCGGCTGGGTCTGAGGGTTCCAACAGCGCCGGCAGCAGCCGCGCCGACGCACCGCGCAGCACGGCGTGGGCGATACCGTCGAGCTCGCTGGGCCCGGTGTTGATGACCACCACGCGCGCGCCCGCGTCCCGTGCCTGGTGCGCCAGGCCCGCGGCCGGATAGACGGCGCCGGCCGTGCCCACCACCAACATCAGGCCGCAGGACTGCACGGCCTGTTGCGCCGCCTGCAACACCCGCATGGGCAGGTTTTCGCCAAACCACACCACGCCGGGGCGCAGCAGGTTGCCGCAGCCGGCGCAGCGCGGCGGGCTGCCGGGCCGGGCCGCGGCCACGTCGCAACAGGCCCGCGGTTCATTCAACCAGCGATTGGTGTGGATGTCGCCATGCAGGCACAGCACGCCCTGGCTGCCGGCGCGCTGGTGCAGGCCATCCACGTTCTGCGTGATCAGCGTGAGCCGCCCCGGGTGGCGCCGCTGGAAATCGGCCAGCGCGCGGTGCCCGGCATTGGGCTGCACCCGGGCCAGCAGGTCGCGCCGGTACTGGTACCAGTCCCATACCCGCTGGGGATGGGCGCGAAAACCGGCCTCGGTGGCCATGTCCTCGGCGCGGAACCGTGCCCAATAACCGGTCTGCGCGTCCCGAAAGGTGGGCACGCCCGACTCGGCGCTCACGCCGGCACCGGTCAGCACGGCGATACGACCGGCGCCTGCAAGCCAGGCGCGGGCCGCGTCAAGTGGTGCGGGACACGTGCGGTCGGTCATGCCGTTCATTGTGCCTGGGGCAGCGCCAGCAGCCCCTGCTCGACCATGGTCACCAGGCGCTCGGCGAACGCCCGGCGCGCGGCCTCGTTCAGGGCGCGCAGGGGGCCGTCCAGCATCAGGAAGGCCATGCCATGCACCGCAGACCAGGACATGAACTCGGCCCCCGGCCGCCGCGCGGCGGGCAGCAAACCAGCCGCGACCAGGTCGTCGAGGGCATCGCACAGCAGCTCGAACGGATCGCGGCCGCTGGCGCCGCGCGCAGCGGCGTCGTCGGCTGCGAATTCATGCAGGTTGAACGGCCGGGCGGCAAAGGCCGTGCGAAACAGGCCCGGCTCCTGCCAGGCAAAGCGCAGGTAGCCAATGCCGACACCGCGAAACGCTGCGCGTGCGCGCCGCCCACTGCCGCGCAGCTTGCGCGCTGCCTTCACCTCGGCTTCGATCTCGCGCGCCAGCAGGCCCAGCGCGGTAGTGCGCACCGCCTCGAACAAGGCCTGGTGGCTGGCGAAATGCCGGTAGGCGGCATTGGGCACCACGCCGGCGCGGCGCGTGGCCTCGCGCAGCACTATGGCCGTGGGGCCGCCCTCGCGCGCCAACGCAACGCCCGCATCCAGCAAGGCGCTGCGCAGGTCGCCGTGCCGGTACGTGCGGCGGGCCGGGCTTACGGGTGAGTCTGACATTCCGAAACAGAAAACATGTGGACACTGTCCATGTCGAGGCCTAGCATAAGTCTACACCGTACACAAATCCAGCTTCGCAGCGACCGCACCGCCAACGCCAACGCTGGCGCGTTGAGCGGGCCGTGCGCGGCGGCCGCGGGCGGCACCGATCTCACGCGCATCGAACCCGCTGTGCAAACAGAAAGGAAACATCGTGCAATTCACCCCCTACCTGAACTTTGACGGCAACTGCGCCGAAGCCTTTGCTTTCTACGCCAAGCTGTTTGGCGGCAGCATCGTGTATCAGGGCCGCTTCGGCGAGCTACCGGCTGAACCCGGCATGCCGCCGCTGCCCGAGGCAGCGAAAAATCGCATCATGCATGTGCACCTGCAAGTGGGCGCGCAGTCGCTGATGGCCTCCGACACCATGCCCGTGGCGCCGGGGCAGGATCCCGATAGCTGCGGCGGCGGCTACCGCAAGCCGCAGGGCCTGTGGGTGTCCATTCAGGTGGCCGACGTGGCCGAGGGCCAGCGCGTGTTCGACGGCCTGGCGCAGGGCGGCACGGTGGCCATGCCCTTCGGCAAGACCTTCTGGTCGCCCGGCTTCGGCATGGTGACGGATCGCTTCGGCACGCCGTGGATGGTGAACGTGCCCACGCAGCCCTGAGCAGCCCGAGGAGTCATTCATGCCCGACGACCGAAGCGTGCGCCTGCACCGCGTGCTGCGCACCACGCCCGACAAGCTCTACCGCGCCTTCACCGAGGCCGAGGCCCTGGCCAAATGGCTGCCCCCTTACGGCTTCACCTGCCAGGTCGAGCATCTGCAGGCCCGCGTCGGCGGGAGCTTTCGCATGTCGTTTCACAACTTCGGCAGCGGCCACGGACACTC
This sequence comes from Pseudomonadota bacterium, assembly GCA_018240995.1. Classification (GTDB taxonomy): domain Bacteria; phylum Pseudomonadota; class Gammaproteobacteria; order Burkholderiales; family Burkholderiaceae_C; genus Alicycliphilus. Next base: position 9,575 of record JAFEES010000014.1, read on the forward strand.
GTTCGGCGGCGAATACCTGGAGCTGGTGCCGGGCGAGCTGATCCGCTACACGGACAGGTTCGACGACCCCAACCTGCCCGGCGTGCTGGAGGTCACCGTCCGGCTCAAGCCCGTGGTCTGCGGCACCGAGCTGGCCATCACCCAGTCCGGCATACCGCAGGCCATCCCGCTGGAGATGTGCTACCTGGGTTGGCAGGAGTCCCTGGCGCAGCTGGCGCGGCTGGTGGAGCCGGACATTGCGGGTTGAACATCGTGACCCTCAAGCTCTACGGCCACCCCTTCGCCGCCTTCGTCTGGAAGCCGTTGATTGCCGCATACGTGAGAGGCGTGCCCTTCGAGTTCTGCATGATCGACGCCGAGCACCCGGATCACTGCGCGCGCATCGCCGAACTCTCCCCCACGGGGCAGTTTCCGGCACTGACCGATGGCGCGCGCGAAGTTACGCAGTCCAATGCGGTGATCGAGTACCTGGACAGGTTTGGCGGGGCAGCGCCGATGATCCCCGCTGATCCCGATGCCGCGTTGGCATCGCGCATGCTGGCGGCCATCTTCGACTCCTACGTGGCCGAACCCATGCAGCAGATCGTGGCCGAGGCGCTGCGCCCAGAGGATCAGCGCGATCCGCGCCGCGTGAGCGAGGCCAAGGCCAGGCTGGACAAGGCCTACGCCTGGCTGGCCAGGCGCATGGGCGCCGGCTGGGCCAATGGCGAGGGCTTCAGCATCGCCGACTGCGCAGCGGCGCCCGCCTTGTTCTACGCCGACTGGGTGCATCCCATCCCGGCCGGTGCGCTCAGGGCTTACCGGGCACGGCTGCTGGCGCACCCTTGCGTTGCGCGGGTCGTGAACGAGGCACGCCCCTACCGCCCGTTGTTCCCCCTCGGCGCCCCGGACAGGGACTGAACACCAAGCATTGGAGCCATGCAATGAAGGATTGCGCCACACCCCGCATCGTTGACGCTGAGCAGTGGGAGCGCGAACGCGCCGAGTTGCTGGCGCGCGAAAAGGCCCATACCCGCGCCGGCGACGCCCTGGCCGCGGCGCGCCGGCGCCTGCCTATGAAGCGCATGCCGCCGCTTGCCGTAGTCGGCGCGCGCGGGCCAGTAGACCTGCACGAAGTGTTCGAAGGCCGGCGCATGCTGCTCGTGTACCACTTCATGTGGAAGGCGGGCGCGTCGCACGACAAGCAATGCCCGGGCTGCACGCACACCCAGGTCGCCATGGACGCCGTGGTGCGCGCCTACCTGGCCGAGCGTGACGTCACCTACGCCGTCTTCAGCGCCGGCCCCTGGGCCGAGATCGCCGCCTATCGCGACTTCATGGGCTGGACTGTGCCCTGGTATTCGACGGCCGACTGCCAGGATGCACGGATTGCCACGCGCGACGGTGGCGACCTGCGCTGCTACCTGCGGGCCGGCAATGATGTGTACCTGACATACGAAACGACGGCGCGGGGCGTGGAGGCCATGCTGCCCACGCTGCAGCTGCTCGACCTCACGCCCTACGGCCGGCAGGAGGCCTGGGAGGATTCACCGCCCGGCTGGCCGCAACAAGACACTGCGAGCGCATGGTGGTGGCGCGCCGGCCGGCCGGTGGCGCAATGGACGCGCACGGACGACGCCGTCAAGTAGCCCGCCGCAAGGGGGTGTGACATCACCACTTCAGGGCCGTGCCAGGCAACGCGACGCCGATGGCTGGCGCCTGCGCCCTGGCAAGTCCTTTCGCGACGTTGGATAGGCCCTTTCTGCAACGCCCAAGGAGGCAATCATGAAACCCAACCCGGTTGTCTGGTTCGAGATCTACGTGCAGGACATGCAGCGCGCGCAGGCGTTCTACGAACATGTGTTCCAGTGCCAGCTGGAGCCGATGAAACAGCCCGATGGCCTAGCGCCGGGCACAGAGATGCTCTTCTTCCCCGGCGACAACGGAGCCAGTTACGGCGCCAACGGCATGCTGGTGAAGATGGCCGGCGTACCTTCGGGCGGCGGTGGTTCGCTGGTCTATTTTTCCTGCGCCGACTGCGCCATCGAGCAGGCGCGCGTACAGGCCGCCGGCGGACGGATCGACAAACCCAAGTTCTCCATCGCCCCGCACGGCTGCATTGCCCTCGTCGTGGACACCGAGGGCAACTGCATAGGCCTGCATTCGATGCAATAGCCAAGGGGATCAGCATGCACTACAACGCCAGTTGCCATTGCGGCAAGAACGCATTCAGCTTCGAGGGCGAGGTCGGCGAGTTGCTGGCCTGCAACTGCTCGATGTGTCAACGGCGCGGCTCGCTGCTGTGGTTCACGCCGCGCGAAAACCTCAAGCTGAGCACACCCGAGAGCGCCCTGGCCAGCTACACCTTCCACAAGCATGTGATACGCCACCGCTTCTGCCCGAACTGCGGCATCCACCTATTTGGCGAGGCCAGCAACTCTCAAGGCCAGGCCATGGCTGCCATCAACATGCGCTGCGTTGAGGGTTTCGACCTGGATGCCGTCCCGGTGCGCCATTTCGACGGCCGGGCCCTGTAGCGGCTACGCCGCGCCGCGCTGGCGCAGGGCCTCGTACAAACACACGGCGCTGGCCACGGACACGTTCAGGCTCTCCACCGCCCCCTGCATGGGAATGCCGACCAGCTCGTCGCAGGTCTTGCGCGTCAGCTGGCGCATGCCCGGGCCTTCGGCGCCCAGCACCAGGGCTACCGGGCCCTTCAGGTCTACCTGGTAGAGCGTCTTGTCGGCGTCGCCGCTGGTGCCAATGACCCAGATGTTGCGCTCCTTGAGCTCATTCAGCGTGCGCGCCAGGTTGGTGACCATGAAATACGGCATGGTCTCGGCCGCGCCGCTGGCAACCTTGGCCACGGTGGCGTTGATGCCCACGGCATGATCCTTGGGCGCAATCACGGCATGCGCGCCCGCGCCGTCGGCCACGCGCAGGCAGGCGCCCAGGTTGTGCGGGTCGGTCACGCCGTCGAGCACCAGCAGCAGCGGGTTCTGTACGCCCTTGGCGTCCAGTTCATCGAGCAGCTCGTCGAGCGAGCGCACCTGCGCCACGGCCTCGACGCGCGCGGCCACGCCCTGGTGGCCGTGGCTGCCGGCCAGCTTGGCCAGGCGCAGGCCGTCGGCCTCGATCAGGCGCGCACCGGCCTCGCGTGCGCGCTCCAGGAACTGGCGCATGCGTGCGTCGCGGCGCGTGGGCTCGTAATAAATTTCAATGATGCTCTGCGGCGCGGTTTTCAGGCGCACGCCTACCGCGTGAAAACCGAACAGTACTTTTGGGCTTGACATATATAGGGGATTATCGGCCGCCGCAGGGCGGCCTTTTAAAATATGCGGTTTCCCCTCAACCCTGGCGCACGCCGTGGCAACCCGCCCATGGCTGAACCGGCCCGCTGCTCACACCCGTCAGCGCGGCACGCGCCCTGCCCGCATACCCATCATGCTGCTCTCCCCCTTGCTGCGCTGGATGCAACGCACCAGCCTTGTGACCCAGATCGTCATCGGCCTTCTGATCGGCCTGGCCCTGGCCGCGCTAGTGCCGGCGGCCACGCCCTCGGTTGCCTTCCTGGGCACCTTGTTCATCTCCGCCCTGAAGGCCATCGCCCCGCTGCTGGTGTTCGTGCTGGTGATGGCCGCCATTGGCAACCACCGCCCGGGCGAGACCACGCACATGCGCCCGGTGCTGCTGCTGTATGCCATCGGCACGCTGGCCGCGGCCCTCGTCGGCGTCACGGCCAGCCTGTTGTTTCCAAGCACCTTGGTGCTGCAGTCCGCGGTGCAGGATCAGGCCGCGCCCGGCGCCGTGTCGCAAGTGCTGCTGAATGTGCTGCTGAGCATCGTCAACAACCCGGTCAAGGCGCTGCTGGAGGCCAACTACATCGGCATCCTGGCCTGGGCCGTGGCACTGGGCATTGCCCTGCGCCATGCCAGCGCCAGCACGCGCGCGGCGCTGCAGGACGGCGCCCAGGCCATCACCCAGGTCATACAGTGGGTGATCCGCTGCGCACCGGTGGGCATCATGGGCCTGGTGGCCGCCACCTTTGCCGAGGCCGGCACCGAGGCGCTGTGGGGCTATGCCCACCTGCTGGCGGTGCTGCTGGGCTGCATGCTGTTCGTGGCGCTGGTGGTGAACCCGCTGATCGTGTTCCTGGCGATTCGCCGCAACCCCTATCCGCTGGTCTTGACCTGCCTGCGCGAAAGCGGCGTCACGGCCTTCTTCACGCGCAGCTCGGCCGCCAACATCCCCATCAACCTGGCGCTGGCCAAGCGCCTGGGACTGAACGAGGAAACCTACAGCATCGCCATTCCGCTGGGCGCCACCATCAACATGGCCGGTGCCGCCATCACCATCAGCGTGCTGTCGCTGGCCGCCGCCCATACGCTGGGCATTTCGGTGGACATGCCCACGGCGCTGCTGCTGTGCGTGGTGGCTTCGGTCTGCGCCTGCGGCGCCTCGGGCGTGGCCGGCGGCTCGCTGCTGCTGATACCGCTGGCCTGCAGCCTGTTCGGCATCTCCAACGACATCGCCATGCAGGTGGTGGGCGTGGGCTTCATCATCGGCGTGCTGCAGGACTCGACCGAAACCGCGCTCAATTCCTCGACCGACGTGCTGTTCACCGCCACGGCCTGCATGGCACAGGAACGCAGCTGAGCGCTACACCAGCCGTCCGGCCTCGATGGTGATGCGCCGGTCGCAGCGCTCGGCAATGGCGCGGTCGTGCGTGACCAGCACCAGGGTCGTGCCCTGCTCGCGATTCAGGGCGAACATCAGTTCCATGATGGTCTCGCCGGTGGCGAAGTCCAGGCTGCCCGTGGGCTCGTCGGCCAGCAGCACGGCCGGCTGCACCACGAAGGCGCGCGCCAGGGCCACGCGCTGCTGCTCCCCGCCCGAGAGCACCTTGGGGTAGTGCGACAGGCGCTGGCCCAGGCCCACACGTTGCAGCATGTCGGCGGCGCGCCGGCGCGCATCGCGGATACCGGCAAGCTCCAGCGGCAGCATCACGTTTTCCAGCGCCGTCAGGTTGCCCAGCAGCTGGAAGCTCTGGAACACGAAGCCCAGCTTGCGCGCGCGCAGCGCGGCGCGCTCGTCCTCGCTGAGCGCAAACAAATCCGCCCCGGCCAGCCGCACCGTGCCACGGGTGGGCGTGTCCAGCCCGGCGATGATGGACAGCAGGGTGCTCTTGCCCGAACCCGAGGCGCCGACGATGGCCACGGTTTCGCGCGCCGCAAGGCAAAAGTCGATATCGCGCAAAATCTCCAGCGTGCCCGTCGAATCGGTGACGGACTTGTAGACATGCTCCACGGCAATGATGGGATGCTCGGGCGCCGCGGTAGCTGGCGGGCCTTTGGCGGCGACGGCAATGGTTTCGGACATGAAAGGTGCTCGAAGTTGGTTTCAAAAATTAGGCGTGACTTTATCGTGGCTGGCGCCCTGGCCTTCATGGGCCTGGCGCCGGCGCTGGCGCAGCAGGGCAAAAAGGCCGCTGCCAGGGCGCCCGTGATCTTGGTGGTGGGCGATTCGCTCAGCGCCGAGTACGGCCTGGCACGCGGCACGGGCTGGGTGGCGCTGCTGCAGCAGCGCCTGGCGCAGGACAAGATCCAGGCCACGGTGGTCAACGCCAGCGTCAGCGGCGACACCACGGCCGGCGGACGTGCCCGCCTGGCCGCCCTGCTCAAGCTGCACCAGCCCACGCTGGTGGTGCTGGAGCTGGGTGGCAACGACGCGCTGCGCGGCCTGCCCCTGGCCAACACCCAGGACAACCTGGCCTGGATGACCGAGCAGGCACAGGCCGCCGGCGCGCGCGTGCTGCTAGTGGGCATGCAGATGCCGCCCAACTATGGCGCCGACTATGGGCGCCGCTTTGCCGGCCTGTTCGAGAGCGTGGCCAGGCAGCACAAGGCGGCCCTGGTGCCGTTCTTGCTCAAGGGCGTTGCCGATGCGCCCGACGCCACGGCGCTGTTCCAGCCGGATCGCATCCACCCGCGCGCCGAGGCCCAGCCGCGCATGCTGGACAACGTCTGGCCGGAGCTGCGCAAGCTGCTTTAGGCGGCCTGCGGCTCCACGGCCGCCGGCCGCGCCACCGCCGCCCGGTAGGCATGCCAGCTGGCATGCCCCAGCAGCGGCCCCACGAGCAGCAGGCCGGCGCCCCAGGCCAGCAGCGACAGCACCACCAGCAGCGTGATCAGCGCCCCCCACAGCAGCATCACGCCGGGGTTTTCCAGCACCACGCGGATGCTGGCAATGCCGGCCGTAAGCGCATCCGTGTCGCGATCCAGGATCATCGGAATGGACACCACCATGCTGGCGAACACCAGCGCCGCAAACACCCCGCCGACCATCAGGTAGACGGCGACGAACTGCCAGTTCTGCGGGTTGAACACCGCCTGTATCACCCCGGTGGTGGAGGGCATGCCGGTGTTGAAGAACACCGCGAACACCACCAGCGACGCCCGCCCCCACAACAGCTCAAGCACGATGAGCACCAGCACCAGCATGCCCATGCTGGCCATGTGACTGTCCCAGCAGGTGATGGATGCGCCCAGGCTGGGCGGCAGGCCGGCCTCGCGCCGGCGGCTGGTCTCGTACAGGCCCATGGCCAGGAACGGCCCCACCAGCAGGCAGCCGCTGGCCAGCGACATGGTGTATTCGGGCCGCGCGCGAAACACCCAGCCCAGCACCAGCGCCATGCCCCAAAAGCAGATGCCGTAAAACGCGGCGATGCCGGGCGCGGCGCGCAGGTCGCGCAGCCCACGGCCCAGCCAGCGAAATGGGTCGCCCGTCCCCAGGGGGTTGAGCATCAGGGGCGCCGGCGGCGCGGCGACGACTGCCGGCGCGGGCGCGGGCGTGGGGGTATCAGACATGACGGTGAATCCGCTGGGCGGCGACTGTGGCATTGCCAGCAACCATACCCAGCGACACCCTTGCCGCGCATCAAGGAAACTACCACCCCGTGGCCGCATGGCCACCTGGCAAGCGGGCGCTTCAGGCGAAAGCGCGCTCCAGCGCCTGGGCCAGATCCTGGCGCAAGTCCTGCACCGCCTCCAGGCCTATCGAAAAACGCACCACCGTACCGGGCTTGAGATGCGGCGTGGTGCGCGCGCGCATGCTCGCCAGGTCGTAGGGCACGACCAGGCTCATGGGCCCGCCCCAGCTGTAGCCGATCTTGAACAGGCGCAGCCCGTCGCAGAACGCGTCCACCTGCTGCTGCGTATGGCGCGCATCCATCACCACGCTGAACAGGCCGGCCGCCGCGCCCTGCCCGCCCTGGGCGCCGCCGCACAGGGCCTGCCAATGGTCGTGGCCGGGCGAGCCGGGCAGCGCCGGGTGCAGCACCTGGACTACCGGGGCCTGGCTGCCCATCCAGCGCGCCAGCTCGCGCGCCGCCTCGTCGTGCGCGTGGTAGCGCAGCGCCATGCTGGGTAGGGAGCGCAGCACCGCCTCCACGTCATTCGCCCCCACGCCCAGGCCCAGGCGCATGTGCGTGAGCTTCATGCGCAGGTGCAGGGCCTCGTCGCGCGTGGTGATGCTGCCCATGAGCACGTCGCCGCCGCCGCTGGGGTATTTGGTCAGCGCGTGCACGGAAATGTCCGCGCCCAGCTGTCCGTCGCCCAACAGGTCGAAGGGCGCAAACGCCAGGCCCGCGCCCCAGGTGTTGTCCAGCACCGTGGTCACGCCGCGCGCACGGCAGATGCGCACCTGCTCGGCCAGGTCGGGAAACTCCAGCGTCACCGAGCCCGGCGCCTCCAGCCAGACGAGCTTGGTGGCGTCGGTGATCTTGGCCGCCAGGTCGGCGGGATCGAGGGGGTCATAGATGCGGTGCGCAATGCCGTAGTGGTGCAGCTCGACCTCGGCCAGGGCCTTGTTCGGGCCATAGGCGTTGTCGGGTATCAGCACCTCGTCGCCCTGGCGCAGCAGGGCCAGCGAGACGGTGGCGATCGCCGCCAGGCCGCTAGGCACCAGCAGGCATTGCAGGCCGCCTTCCAGCGTCGCCAGGCGCTCTTCCAGCTGGTAGGTGGTGGGCGTGCCGTGCAGGCCGTAGGTGTAGCTGCTCTTGTCCTTCCACTCGCGCGCGCGCAGCGCGGACACGTTGGGAAAGATCACCGTGGACGCCTTGTGCACGGGAGGCTGCGGCGCCTCGAAGCCCGCGGGCGGCTGGTAGTCGTGGTGGATGAGGCGGGTGGACAGGTCGGCGGTGGATGCTTGAGTCATAGGCGCATGATATTAGGGCAAGCACCGCAAGCGCTGCACGCCAGCGCACATGGCCCGACAATCACCGGCTATGCCCATACCCGTCCTGCACCGCTGGTTCCCCTTTCTCGCCTGGCCGCGCCCCACGGCACAACTGCTGCAAGGGGAGTTCTGGGCCGGCATGACGGTGGGCCTGATGCTGGTGCCGCAGGGCGTGGCCTATGCGGCGCTGGCGGGCATGCCGCTGGTGACGGGCATCTACGCCTCACTGGTGCCGGCGCTGGTGGCCGTGCTCTGGAGCTCGTCCACGCGCCTGGGCGTGGGCCCCACGGCGCTGACCAGCCTGCTCATTGGCGCATCGCTGACCGGCCTGGCCGAGCCCGGCAGCGCCCACTGGGTGGCGCTGGCGGCATGGATGGCCCTGCTGTCGGGCCTGCTGCAGCTGACCCTGGGCGTGGTGCGCTTTGGCTGGCTGCTGAACCTGGTGACCTCGCCCGTGCTCGGCGGCTTCACGCAGGCGGCGGCGCTGCTGATCCTGGCCTCGCAGCTGCCCGCCCTGCTGGGCCTGCGCAGCAGCTGGAGCGCGCTGGCCCACGCCCCGTCGCTGCAGCATTTCGATTTCACGGCACTGGCCTTTGGCCTGGGCAGCTGGGCCTTCCTGGTGCTGGCCAAGCGCTGGCGCTCCAGCTTCCCCGCGGCCATCGTGCTCATCTCGCTGGCGGCCCTGATCAGCTGGGCCATCGACTATGCGGATGCCGATGGCGCCGTCATCGGCCACCTGCCCTCGGGCCTGCCGTCGCCGTACTGGCCCGGCTGGCTGTCGTGGGACGAGCTGAGCGCGCTGGTGATGCCGGTGATGGTGGTCACCCTGGTGAGCTTTCTGGAGACGGCGTCCAGCGCCAAGGTGGAGCACCACCAGGGCGGCACGCGCTGGAACGAAAACCAGGATCTGATCGCGCACGGCATGGCGAAAATGAGCTCGGGCCTGTGCGGCAGCTTTGCCACCAGCGCCTCGTTCTCACGCTCGGCCATCAACCTGTACGCCGGCGCCAAGACCGGCTGGGCGACGCTGTTTG
>JAFEES010000150.1 GCA_018240995.1 Pseudomonadota bacterium
GTCGGCAAAGGTGAACTTGCCCAGGTTGCGCAGCCGGTCGGCCATCAGGAAGGTGATGATGGGCCAGCCCACCAGAAAGCCGATGGAGTAGATCAGGCCGTCATAGCCCGTGGCCATCACGGCCGCGGAAATGCCCAGGAAGGACGCAGCCGACATGTAGTCGCCGGCAATCGCCAGGCCGTTCTGGAAACCGGTGATGCCGCCGCCGGCGGTGTAGAAGTCGGCGGCCGAGCGCGTCTTGGAGGCGGCCCACTTGGTGATCCACAGCGTGCCGGCGACGAAGATGGCGAACATGATGATGGCCGTCCAGTTCGTCTCCTGCTTGGCGGCCTGGCCCACGTCGCCGCCGGCGGCATGGGCCACGTTGCCCGCCCACAGGGCGATGAGGGCCAGGGCGGTGCTGGCGGTGTGTTGCAGGCGCTTCATTTGGTCACGTCCTTCAGGATTTCTTCGGTCAGCGCGTCGAACTTGTTGTTGGCAATGCGCACGTAGTAGACGGTGATGGCGATGGTGAACACGATCACGCCCATGCCGATGGGGATGCCCAGCGTGGTCACGCCGGCGCCCGTGGGCTTGGCCAGGAAGGCCTTGTCGAAGGCGATCAGGCCGATGTAGCCGTAGTACACGACCAGCATCAGGATGGTCAAAACCACGCCCAGCGGGTTGCGCCGGGCGCGCAGCTCCTGGTACTTGGGATGGCGTTGAATCTTTTCAACGACGGGGTCACTCATGCTTGTCTCCTTGAGGGATGGAACGCCGTGCACGCGCTTGATGCGAGACACAAACGGGGCGCATTCTGCGAAGCAGGGCTGACCGAAGCCTTACGCGCTGCAATGCAGCAAATTCACGCTCGTTGGACTGTTTTGCTCGGGTTTTCACATCAAAAAACGCCGGCTAAGGGTTTCTTCCTGTTTTGTAAGCCAGCGTTCAGCTGGCCGTCAGCTGGCGTAAGAAATGCGTCAGCGCTCCGTCAGTGCCGCGGCCGATAGTGTTGTTACAGGCATTTGTAAGAGCCTGTATTCCAAATCAAACTAGGAGACAAGCAATGGCAATCAGCGCTACGCAAGGCGTGGGCGTCAAGGCGGCGCCGCGCCCCATGACGCCCGGGGAACGCAAGGTGATCCTGGCGTCATCCCTCGGCACGGTGTTCGAGTGGTATGACTTCTACCTCTACGGCTCGCTCGCGGCGATCATCGCCAAGCAGTTCTTTGCCGGGCTCGACCCGACTTCGGCCTTCATCTTTGCCCTGCTGGCCTTTGCTGCGGGCTTCATCATCCGGCCCTTTGGCGCGCTGTTCTTCGGCCGCCTGGGTGATTTGATCGGGCGCAAATACACCTTTTTGGTGACCATCCTGATCATGGGCATCTCGACCTTCATCGTCGGCATCCTGCCCAACTACAACAGCATAGGCGTGGCCGCGCCGGTCATCCTGATCTGCCTGCGCCTGCTGCAAGGCCTGGCGCTGGGCGGTGAATACGGCGGCGCCGCCACCTATGTGGCCGAGCATGCGCCCAACGGCAAGCGCGGCGCCTACACGGCCTGGATACAGACCACGGCGACCATGGGTCTGTTCCTGTCGCTGCTGGTGATCCTGGGCACGCGCACCGTGATGGGCGAGCCGGCCTTCAACGACTGGGGCTGGCGCATTCCCTTCCTGGTGTCCATCCTGCTGCTGGCGGTGTCGGTGTGGATCCGCATGCAGCTGTCCGAATCGCCCGCCTTCCAGAAGATGAAGGCCGAGGGCAAGACCTCCAAGGCGCCGCTGGCCGAATCCTTTGGCCAGTGGAAGAACCTGAAGATCGTGCTCATCGCCCTGTTCGGCCTGACCGCCGGCCAGGCCGTGGTCTGGTACACGGGCCAGTTCTACGCGCTGTTCTTCCTGACGCAGCAGCTCAAGGTGGACGCCGTCACGGCCAACCTGCTGATCGCCGCCGCGCTGCTCATAGGCACGCCGTTCTTCCTGATCTTCGGCTCGCTGTCCGACAAGATTGGCCGCAAGACCATCATCATGCTCGGCTGCGCGCTGGCCATACTGACCTACTTCCCGGTGTTCAAGGCCCTGACCGAGGCCGCCAACCCCGACCTGGCCCACGCCCAGGCGAACAACAAGGTGGTCATCGTTGCCGATCCGGCCGAATGCTCGTTCCAGTTCAACCCCACGGGCACGGCCAAGTTCACCAGCTCCTGCGACATCGCCAAGCAGGTGCTGGCCGCCAGCTCGGTGAGCTATGACAACGAGGTCGCCCCGGCCGGCACGCCGGCGGTCATCAAGATCGGCCATGACGTGATCCAGAGCTACAGCGCCAAGGGCCTGGCCGCCGCCGACGCCAAGGCCCGCGACGCCGACTTCAAGAAGGCCGTGGCCGAGACCCTGAAGAAGGACGGCTACCCCGCCAAGGCCGACCCGGCGAAGATGAACAAGGTGATGATGGTCGTCATCCTGACCTACCTGGTGATCCTGGTGACCATGGTCTACGGCCCCATCGCCGCCATGCTGGTGGAGCTGTTCCCCACGCGCATCCGCTACACCTCGATGAGCCTGCCGTACCACATTGGCAACGGCTGGTTCGGCGGCCTGCTGCCCACCATGTCGTTCGCCATCGTGGCCCAGACCGGCAACATGTACAACGGCCTGTGGTATCCCATCATCATCGCCGGCATGACCCTGGTGGTGGGCATGCTGTTCCTGCGCGAGACCAAGGACGTGGACATCTACGCCAACGATTGAGGGCCCACCCATGCCCGTCATGCCCGCGCAGGCGGGCATCCAGCCTTGGCACGTCGCCCTGGATTGCCGCCTGCGCGGCAATGACGGCCTGCCGGTGCCGAACGGCAGCGCAACAGCCCCGCCCCCCCGCGGGGCTGTTGCATTAAAACGTCAAATTGCAAACCAATTGCGCGGCTGCGCTGCCCCCCGCTCCTAAAATCGGGGCTGTAGACGCACAAGGCGCTCACCGGCCTCATGCAGGTCACAAGCGGTGCCTACTACCCCTGATAGACACAAACATTCAAGGACATCAAATGCATAAAGCCAATCGTTTGCTGATCGCCGCCCTGGCCCTGATCGGCACCTCCGCCGCCCTCGCACAAAGCAGCGTCACCCTGTACGGCCGCGTGAACACCACGGTGGAGCGCCAGAAGGACGGCAGCGCCACCAAGACCGGCCTGTTCAACAACGCTTCGCGTTGGGGCATCCGCGGCACGGAAGACCTGGGTGGCGGCCTGAAGGCTGGCTTCGCCCTGGAAAGCGGTTTCGCTTCCGACACCGGCGCCGGCACCGGCTGGCCCGGCCTGGCCTCGATCGGCAACGGCATCAACTTCGGTCGCCAGAGCGAGGTGAACCTGTCGGGCGGCTTCGGCATGGTGCGCCTGGGCAACTTCGTGCCCGAGTCGTACTACGCCACCGCCGACTATGTCAGCATGCACAACCACGACACCGGCTCGTCGTCTGATGCGCTGTACTACGATCCCGTGTGGTTCGGCGGTCTGGGCACCAAGAACAAGATCGGTTACCGCACCCCCAGCTTCGGTGGTGTGACGGTGGACGCCGCCGTGCTGCTGCACGAGAAGGCCGCCGGCACCAACAACAAGAACGGCTACGACCTGGCCGCCAACTACAACATGGGCCCGCTGCACCTGGGCGCCGGCTACAGCTATGCAAACAGCAACTACCAGGCTGCACTGCGCGCGCTGTACACCTTTGGCCAGTTCACCGTGGGTGGTTACTATCAGCGTAACAAGGACGACAACCAGCTGCGTCCCACCGGCGCCGGTACGCGCAACAACTTCCGCCTGTCGGGCATGTACACCCTGGGTGCATCGGAGTTCCACGCCAACGTGGGCCGCGCCAATTCCTGGAGCAATGCCCCCAGCTCGGCCGCCACGCAGTGGACTCTGGGCTACAACTACAACCTGAGCAAGCGTACCAAGGCGTATGGCTACTACACGCGTGTGAACAACGGCAACAACGCCGCCTACAACGTGAGCACCTCGGGCACCGACTTCAGCTCCTTTGCCCTGGGCATCCGCCACAACTTCTAATTGCCCTTCAGCGCCGCGCAGCCTGCTGCCGGCCTGAGGCAAAAAAACCCGCACAGGCCTGGCCTGCGCGGGTTTTTTCATGGGCGCTCGGGCGCCGCGCCCTCAGCGGCGGAACTTGCCGTCCGGCCCGATGATGGACAGGTCGGCGAAGTCCAGCCCGGTGTGATCCCTCTGGCTGTACGAGACCTGCAGGCCGCCCAGGTCGTACTGCTGCAGCGACTCCAGCGCCGCCTGAATCTTGTCGCGCGTGGGCTTGGGGCCGGCGCGGCGCAGGCCTTCCACCAGCACCTTGGCGGCGGCAAGGCCCTCCAGCATGGCCGGGCTGACGTCGCCCTGGCCGCCGCCGGCCTTGTTCAGCTCCAGGGCCTCCTTCACCAATCCATAGGCCAGGCTGCGCTCGTTCGGGAACACTTGGCTGACGACGACGCCGCGCGCGTGCTCGCCCAGGCTCTTGATGAAGCCGTTGGAGGCATTGTTGGACAGCGTGACCAGCTGCGCCGTGGCGCCCGCCTTGCGCAGCGCCGCATAGCCGTCCGCCACCGCCGCGCCCCCGCCGATGATGAGCACCGCCTGGGCCTGCGCCTGGGCGACCTTGGCGGCCAGCGGCGCGAAGTCGGGCTGGGCGCGGTTGAACTTTTCCAGCGCCACGGGCTGCAGCCTGGCCTCGGCCAGGCCCTTTTGCGCGCCGGCCACGCCGTCGGCGCCAAAGCTGTCATCGGAATACAGCACGGCGATGCGGCTCATGCCCAGCGTCACCAGGTGGGCCATGGCCTTCTCGGCCTCGCGCTGGTAGGTGGCGCGCACGTTGAAGACATGCTTGCGCACCGGCTGGTGCAGCACCATGGCGCCGGTGGATGGGCCGACCAGGGCCACGCCATGCCTGTCCAGGTGCGGAATGATGGCCTCGGTGTGCGGCGTGCCGCGGGTGAGGAACATCACGTCCACCTTCCTGTCCTCGATCAGCACGCGCGCGTTCTCGCCGGCGGTCTTGGGGTCGAACTTGTCATCCAGTGAAATCAGCTCGATCTTCTGGCCGTTCACGCCGCCCCTGGCGTTCACCGTGTCAAAAAAGAGCTTGGCGCCGGTGGTGATCTCCTGGACTCCGGCACTCACCTGGCCCGAAAACCCGGCCGTCTGCCCCACCAGAATTTGCGCCTGGGCCTGGCCCAGGGCCACCCCCAGTACCAGGGTGCTACCCCATTTATGCCACGAACGCATGTGTTATCTCCTTGCTTGTGTTAACAAATGTTTGACATTGTGGCGTAGTCTACCGAACGGGGCATGGATGCCCTGCTATCCCTAGAATGTTCGGCCTCACCGCACCAAGACCCGCTCATGACCCAGGGACTGATACGCATACACGGCGCGCGCCAGCACAATCTCAAGAACCTCGACCTGGACATTCGCACGGGCGAGCTCACGGTGGTCACCGGCCCCAGCGGCTCGGGCAAGTCCAGCCTGGTGTTCGACACCCTGTACGCCGAGGGCCAGCGCCGCTACGTGGAGACCTTCAGCGCCTACGCGCGCCAGTTCCTCGATCGCATGGACAAGCCGGCCGTGGACAAGGTGGAGGGCGTGCCGCCGGCCATCGCCATCGACCAGACCAACCCGGTGCGCAGCTCGCGCTCCACCGTGGGCACGATGACCGAGCTGAATGACCACCTGAAGCTGTTGTTCGCGCGCGCGGGGCAACTCTTCGACCGCCAGACGGCGCAGCCCGTGCGCCACGACTCGCCCGACAGCATTTATGCCGAGCTGCAGGTGCGCTGCGCGCAAGCGGGCGACCCGCGCATCGTGCTCACCTTCCCCGTGGCGCTGCCCGCCGGCACCAGCGCCGAGCAGGTGGAGCAATGGCTGTCGGCCAGCGGCTTCACCAAGGTGCAGGCCGAGCGCGAGCAGGACGGCAAGAAGCTGCTGGATGTGGTGGCCGACCGCTTCCGCATCGCCAACACCGAGCGCGCGCGCGCGGTCGAGGCCATCGAGGTGGCGCTCAAGCGCGGCGGCGGGCGGCTCAACGTGTATCGCCTGCAGGAGGACGGAGAGCCCGAGCTGTGGCGCTTTTCCACCGGCCTGCATTGCCCCGACAGTGACCTGCGCTACGCCGAGCCGATTGCCTCCATGTTCTCGTTCAACTCCGCCGTGGGCGCCTGCGACAGCTGCCGCGGCTTTGGCCGCGTCATCGGCGTGGACTGGGGCCTGGTGATTCCGAACGACAGGCTGACCCTGCGCGCCGGCGCCATCAAGCCGATACAGACGCCGGCGTGGAAGGAATGCCAGGACGACCTGATGCGCCATGCCGAGGCGGCGGGCATTCCGCGCGACACGCCCTGGTACAAGCTCACGCCCGAGCAGCGGCACTGGGTGATAGAGGGCACGCCGGGCTTCAAGGAGGGCAACTGGAACAAGCAGTGGTATGGCATCAGGCGCTTTTTTGCCTACCTGGAGAGCAAGGCCTACAAGATGCACATCCGCGTGCTGCTGTCCAAGTACCGCAGCTACACGCCATGCCCGGCCTGCGCCGGCGCGCGCCTGAAGACCGACAGCCTGCTGTGGCGCGTGGGCGGCAAGCAGGAGGCCGACGCGGTGCTGGAGCCGGCGCGGCGCTTCATGCCCCAGGGCGTGGATTGGAGCCGTGAGCAGCTGGAGGCCCTGCCGGGGCTATGCCTGCATGACTTGATGCTGCTGCCGATAGAGCGGCTGCGGCGGTTTTTTTGTTTTACTCCCTCCCCCTCTGGGGGAGGGC
>JAFEES010000151.1 GCA_018240995.1 Pseudomonadota bacterium
GCTGATGATCGCCGTGCTGCTGCGCTTCATGGACAGCTTCATGATCTACACCGAGCCCTTCGTGCTCACCGGCGGCGGGCCGGGCAACGCCACCACCTTCCTGTCGCAATACCTGACGCAAAAGGCCGTGGGCCAGTTCGACCTGGGGCCGGCGGCGGCCTTCTCGCTGATCTATTTCTTCATCATCTTGTTGCTGTGCTTCATCCTCTACAACTGGATGCAGCGCGTGGGCACGGCGGACAAAACCGAAGCGGAGGGCGCCGGCCATGGCTGAAGCACGCCTGCAAAAACGCACGCTGTTCCTGATCGCCTACCTGGTGTTCGCCGTGCTGCCCATCTACTGGATGGTGAACATGAGCTTCAAGACCAACGAGGAGATCCTGTCCAGCTTCTCGCTGTGGCCCCAGCATTTCACCTGGGACAACTACAAGACCATCTTCACCGACCCCAGCTGGTACTCGGGCTATATCAACAGCCTGATCTACGTGAGCATCAACATGGTGATCTCGCTCACCGTGGCGCTGCCGGCGGCCTATGCCTTCAGCCGCTACCAGTTCCTGGGCGACAAGCATGTGTTCTTCTGGCTGCTGACCAACCGCATGACGCCGCCGGCCGTGTTTCTGCTGCCGTTCTTCCAGCTCTACACCACGGTGGGGCTGATGGACACGCATATCGCCGTGGCGCTGGCGCACCTGCTGTTCAACGTGCCGCTGGCGGTGTGGATCCTGGAAGGCTTCATGAGCGGCATACCGCGCGAGATCGACGAGACCGCCTACATCGACGGCTACTCGTTCCCGCGCTTCTTCCTCACCATTTTTTTGCCGCTGATCAAGGCCGGCGTGGGCGTGGCGGCCTTCTTCTGCTTCATGTTTTCATGGGTTGAACTGCTGCTGGCGCGCACGCTGACCAGCGTCAACGCCAAGCCCATCGTGGCGACGATGACGCGCACGGTGAGCGCCTCGGGCATGGACTGGGCCACGCTGGCCGCCGCCGGGGTGCTGACCATAGTGCCCGGCGCCATCGTCATCTGGTTCGTGCGCCACTACATCGCCAAGGGCTTCGCGATGGGGCGGGTCTGAAGGCCGATTGAGAGGAATTGCCATGTTTGACTGGATGGCCTGGACTACGCCGGTGGCCGTGTTCTTTGTCTGCATCGCGCTCATGCTGGTGGGCATGACGGTGTGGGAGATACGCTCGCCCACCATCTTGCGCAAGGGTTTCTTGCCGATTGCCACGACGCGCGGCGACCGGCTCTTCATCGGCCTGCTCACGGCGGCCTATATCAACCTGGCCTGGGTGGGCCTGGGCGAGAACATGGCGCAGTGGTTTTCTCTGCAGGAGCAGCCCTCGGTGTGGATCAGCTTCGTGCTATCCATGCTGGTGCTGGCCTGGGTGATGCGCAAGGGGTAATCCAAGAAGGGGCCGGCCCGATCCTCCCCCGAGGCCGGCACCCAGCACAAGCGGGGAGTCTCAATTGAGGAGACAGCAATGAAGATGCAGTTGAAGGCGGTCGCATTTGCCGCTGCGGCCCTGGCGCTGGGGCAGGCAGCCTGGGCCGGCGAGGCCGAGGCCAAGAAATGGGTGGACAGCGAATTCCAGCCCTCCACGCTGAACAAGGATCAGCAGATGGCGGAGATGAAATGGTTCATCGATGCCGCCAAGAAGCTGCAGGCCAAGGGCGTGAAGGAGATCGCCGTGGTGTCCGAGACCATCACCACGCACGAATACGAGTCCAAGACGCTGGCCAAGGCCTTCAGCGAGATCACCGGCATCCAGGTCAAGCATGACCTGATCCAGGAAGGCGACGTGGTCGAGAAGCTGCAGACCTCGATGCAGTCGGGCAAGAGCATCTACGACGGCTGGATCTCGGACTCCGACCTCATCGGCACGCATTTCCGCTACGGCAAGATCATGAGCCTGACCGACTACATGGCGGGCGCAGGCAAGGAGTACACCAACCCGGGCCTGGATCTCAAGGACTTCATAGGCACCAGCTTCACCACCGCGCCCGACGGCAAGCTCTACCAGCTGCCCGACCAGCAGTTCGCCAACCTGTACTGGTTCCGCGCCGACCTGTTCGCGCGCAAGGATCTGCAGGACAAGTTCAAGGCCAAGTATGGCTACGACCTCGGGGTGCCGCTGAACTGGAGCGCCTATGAGGACATCGCCGACTTCTTCAGCAACGACGTCAAGACCATAGACGGCAAGCCCATCCATGGCCACATGGACTACGGCAAGAAGGATCCATCCCTGGGCTGGCGCTTCACCGACGCCTGGCTGTCCATGGCCGGCACGGCCGACAAGGGCATTCCCAACGGCTTCCCGGTGGATGAGTGGGGCATACGCGTGGCCGAAGATCATTGCACGCCGGTGGGCGCGTCGGTCTCGCGTGGCGGGGCCACCAATTCCCCCGCCGCCGTCTACGCGCTGACCAAGTACGTGGACTGGATGAAGAAATACGCGCCCAAGGAGGCCACGGGCATGACCTTCGGCGAGGCCGGCCCGGTGCCCGCCCAGGGCCAGATCGCGCAGCAGATCTTCTGGTACACCGCGTTCACCGCCGACATGACCAAGCCCGGCCTGCCCGTGGTGAATGCCGACGGCACCCCCAAGTGGCGCATGGCCCCCGGCCCCAACGGCCCGTACTGGAAGCAGGGCATGCAAAACGGCTACCAGGACGTGGGCTCGTGGACCTTCTTCAAGGGCCATGACCCGGACAAGACGGCGGCCGCCTGGCTCTACGCCCAGTTCGTCACCGCCAAGACCACGTCGCTCAAAAAATCCATCCAGGGCCTGACCTTCATCCGCGACTCCGACATCCGCAGCGACTACTTCACCAAGAACGCCAACAAGTATGGCGGCCTGATCGAGTTCTACCGCAGCCCGGCCCGCGTGGCCTGGACGCCCACCGGCAACAACGTGCCCGACTACCCCAAGCTGGCCCAGCTGTGGTGGAAGAACGTGGCCCAGGCCGTGACCGGCGAGAAGACGCCCCAGGCCGCCATGGACACGCTGGCCGATGAGATGGACCAGGTCATGGCCCGCCTGGAGCGCGCCGGCATGGCCAAGTGCGCGCCCAAGCTGAACAAGAAGGAAGACCCGAAGAAATGGCTGTCCGACAAGGGCGCCCCGTGGGCCAAGCTGGCCAACGAGAAGCCCAAGGGCGAGACCATCGCCTATGACACCCTGCTGCAGGCCTGGAAGGATGGCAAGGTGCGCTGATGCGCCAGGCGGCCGGAGCGGGCTTGCCGGCCGCCGCCACTGCTTCAAAATTAGCAGGAATGTATTTCTATCTAAGGGTTAACCCTGGAAAATTGCCCTGGGCCGTGGACAATTGCACACCATGACAACAGCTGCTCAACCTCCGCAGACCACCGTGCGTGGCGAATTGCTGGCCCGCCTGGCGCAAACCAAGACCTACGACCTGGCCGTCATCGGCGGCGGCGCCACGGGCTTGGGCGTGGCGCTAGATGCGGCGGCGCGTGGCTTCTCGGTGGTGCTGCTGGAGTCGCACGACTTCGCCAAGGGTACCTCCTCGCGCGCCACCAAGCTGGTGCATGGCGGCGTGCGCTATCTGGCGCAGGGCAATATTGCCCTGGTGCGCGAGGCCTTGCACGAGCGCACCACGCTGCTGCGCAATGCGCCGCACCTGGCGCAGCCCCTGGCCTTCGTCATGCCCTCCTACAAATGGTGGGAAACGCCGTTCTACGGCGTCGGCCTGAAGGCCTACGACGCGCTGGCCGGCGCGGCCGGCCTGGGGCCGACCGAGTTCCTGGGGCGCATGGAGACCCTGCGTTGCCTGCCCACGGCGATGGCCGACGGGCTCAAGGGCGGGGTGAAGTACTGGGACGGCCAATTCGACGACGCGCGGCTGGCGCTGGCGCTGGCGCGCACGGCGGCGCAACAGGGCGCGTTGCTGCTCAATTACTGCCCGGTCAGCGATCTGCTGTACCAGGACGGCAAGGTTGCCGGCGTGGTCTGCCAGGACGCCGAGACCGGCGCCCGCCACGAGGTGCACGCGCGCTGCGTGGTGAATGCCACCGGGGTCTGGGTGGACGGGCTGCGCCAGTGCGATGGCGAGCATAGCGGCCAGCAGGCCAGCCCCATGGTGGCGCCCAGCCAGGGCGTGCACATCGTCGTCGATCGCGACTTCCTGCCCTCGGATCATGCGCTGATGGTGCCCAAGACGGCCGACGGCCGGGTGCTGTTTGCCGTGCCCTGGCTGGGCAAGCTGATCCTGGGCACCACCGATAGCCCGCGCCACGACCTGGCGCGCGAACCCCTGGCCATGCGCGAGGAGGTGGCCTTCATCCTCGGCGAGTCGGCGCGCTACCTGCGCCGGGCACCCCTGGTGGCCGACGTGCGCAGCATCTGGGTCGGCCTGCGCCCCCTGGTCAAGCCCCAGGACGACGACGGCGGCAACACCAAGAAAATCAGCCGCGAACACACGGTGCTGGCGAGCCGCAGCGGGCTGGTCACGGTCACCGGCGGCAAGTGGACGACCTACCGCGCCATGGCCGAGGACGTGCTGCAAAAATGCATGGACGAGCGGCTGCTGCCCCAGCGGCCTGCCGGCGTGACCGTGTCGCTGCCGCTGGTGGGCGCGGGTGCGGCGCGCGGCCGGCTGGGCATGAATGCGCCCCAGGGCCTGCATTCGTACGGCACGGAGTCGGCCGTGGTGGCGGGCCTGCCGGGGGCGGATGTCATGCTGGCCGACGGCCTGAGCGAGGCCATGGTGCGCTTCGCCGCGCGCCACGAATACGCCCGCACCGTGGAAGACATGCTGGCGCGCCGCGCCCGCGTGCTGTTCCTCGATGCGCGCCTGGCGGCCCGGCTGGCGCCGCGCGTGGCCGCCATCCTGGACGAGGAACTGCCCGGCTGCGAGCCCGGCCTGCAGCCCTTCCTGGAACTGACGCAGCAGTACGCCACCGTTCCTGTGTAAAAAGCTGTTGACGCGGCTTGGGCGTTCTGCGATACTTGCGGGCTTCGCGCCTTAGTGCGTGAGGTTTTTTCTGCCCAGCGGGAAGCGCTACAAATGGTTTGCAGCGTGGACGACGGGCCCAAGACTGACTGGCAGGTTTGCTGTCCTGAAAGGCTTTCGGGGCATGTAGCCGCTGGTGCAAGTTGGGAATATTGAAATGATCCAAACAGAATCTCGGTTAGACGTTGCCGACAATACCGGCGCGAAGTCCGTCCTGTGCATCAAGGTGCTGGGCGGTTCCAAGCGTCGCTATGCAAGCGTTGGCGACATCATCAAGGTGAGCGTGAAGGAAGCCGCTCCGCGTGGCCGCGTCAAGAAGGGCGAGGTCTATAGCGCGGTGGTGGTGCGCACGGCGAAGGGTATTCGCCGTGGCGACGGCTCGCTCGTCAAATTCGACGGCAACGCAGCCGTGTTGCTCAACTCCAAGCTGGAGCCTATCGGCACCCGTATCTTTGGCCCCGTGACGCGCGAGCTGCGTACCGAGCGCTTCATGAAGATCGTGTCTTTGGCACCTGAAGTTCTCTGAGGACGCGCCATGAACAAGATTCGCAAGGGCGACGAGATCATCGTCATCGCCGGCCGTGACAAGGGCAAGCGTGGCACCGTCACGCTGCGCAAGGATGACTCGCACCTGGTCATCGACGGCATCAACCTGGTCAAGAAGCATGTCAAGCCGAACCCCATGAAGGGCACGAACGGCGGCATCGTGGAAAAGTCCATGCCTATCCACCAGTCCAACGTGGCCATCTTCAATGCCGCCACCGGCAAGGCTGACCGCGTGGGCATCAAGGTGCAGGCCGACGGCACGCGTGTACGCGTGTTCAAGTCCAGCGGCGCCGAAATCAAGGCCGCCTAAGGAGTAGCACATGGCACGACTGCAAAAAATCTACCGCGAAAAGATCGCTCCCGAACTCGTCAAGCAGTTCGGTTATACCTCGCCCATGCAGGTTCCGCGTCTGACCAAGATCACGCTCAACATGGGTGTGAGCGAGGCCGTGGCCGACAAGAAGATCATGGACAACGCTGTCGCCGACCTGACCAAGATCGCCGGCCAGAAGCCCGTGGTGACCAAGGCCAAGAAGGCCATCGCCGGTTTCAAGATCCGTGAAGGCCAGGCCATTGGCTGCATGGTGACGCTGCGTGGCGCCCAGATGTATGAGTTCCTGGATCGTTTCGTCACCGTGGCCCTGCCGCGCGTGCGTGACTTCCGTGGCATCTCCGGCCGCGCCTTCGACGGCCGTGGCAACTACAACATCGGCGTCAAAGAGCAGATCATTTTCCCTGAGATCGAGTACGACAAGGTGGATGCCTTGCGCGGCCTCAACATCAGCATCACCACCACGGCCAAGTCCGACGAGGAAGCCAAGGCGCTTCTGACGGCTTTCCGTTTCCCGTTCAAGAACTAAAGGCAGCGCAATGGCTAAAGTAGCTTTGATCCAGCGCGAACTCAAGCGCGAAAAACTGGCCGCCAAGTACGCTGCCAAGTACGCGGAACTGAAGGCGATTGCCGGCGATGCCAAGCGTAGCGACGAAGAGCGCGACGCGGCACGCCTGGGGCTGCAGAAGCTCCCGCGCAATGCCAACCCCACGCGCCAGCGCAATCGCTGCGAAATCACCGGCCGCCCCCGTGGCACCTTCCGTCAATTCGGTCTGGGTCGCGCCAAGATCCGTGAACTGGCTTTCGCCGGTGACATCCCCGGTGTCACCAAGGCCAGCTGGTAAGCGCAGCAGGAGAGATACAACATGAGCATGAGTGATCCCATCGCTGACTTGCTGACC
>JAFEES010000152.1 GCA_018240995.1 Pseudomonadota bacterium
CGCGGGCACCCGGGGGAGGTGGTAGGGGAAGAATCGACGGCATGGCGTTTCGTGGCGCGGCAGTGGCAGGACGGATGATGGTTTACCTGAACTCAGGGCCCGCACGGTATGCGGCCCAACCCTCATTTTGAGGATAACTGCCGACAGTGTCGCGAACAGCCGTGCGGATTTACACCCCCGGTGGTTTCCCTGGGTTCATTCACAGTGTGGGAAAACGGCCCGCCCGCGTGCCCGATGCACAAGGTTGCCAGTCTAGACTGGGCCAAAGGCATTCACCGCCCACCCGCAGACCGCAGACAAGCCATGGCCCAGCCACCCCGGAAATGACCCACCACAACGCTATGCGCCCCAAGCACCGCCTGGAGCCGCTGCTGAACCCGGCGGCTATCGCCATCGTAGGCGCCAGCAGCAATCCGGCACGCATCGGCGGCATGCCGATCGCCCATTTGACCAAGTTTGGCTACGCCGGCCAGATCTATCCCATCAATCCCAAGTACAGGGAAGTCTTTGGCCTGCGCTGCTGGCCCGACATCGAGGCCCTGCCCGCCGCGCCCGACCTGGTGGTGCTGGCGCTTGCCGCGCCCGACGTGCTGCCCATGCTGCGCCGCTGCGCCGCCAAGGGCGTGCGTGCCGTCATCGTTTACGCGGCAGGCTTTGCCGAAGAGGGCGAAAAGGGCGCGGCGCTGCAGGCCGAGCTGCAGGCCTATGTGGCGACCACCGATCTGGTCGTCGCCGGGCCGAATGCCATGGGCTTTGCCAACCTCAACAGCCAGGCGCACACCAGCTTTGCCTCGGTGTTCAACACCGCGCCCATGCAGGCCGGGCGCGGCAGCGTCAGCCTGCTGACGCAAAGCGGCAATGTCTGCGCCGCGGTGTATGCGATTGCACGCCGCCTGGGCGTGGATTTCAGCCATTTCATCAACACCGGCAACGAGGCCTGTGTGGATTTTGCGCAGTACCTCGAATACCTGGCGCAGGACGCGGCCACCGAGGTCTGCATGGGCTATATCGAGGAGCTGCGCGACGGGCCGCGCTTCATCGCCGCGGCCGAGGAATTCGCGCGCCAGGGTAAGCTGCTCATCCTCTACAAGGCGGGCGAGACCGACAAGGGCAGCGAGGCCGTGCGCTCGCACACCTCGGCCCTGGCGGGCGACCGGGCCATCTACCAGGCGGCCTTCCGGCAGCTGGACATCATCCAGGCCCACGACTTCGTGCAGATGGCGCAACTGGCGCACCTGGCCGGCTACCGCCACCGATCGGCCGGCAAGCGCGTGGCCATCATCACCATCTCGGGCGCCCTGGGCGCCATATTGGCCGACAAATTTATCGCCGCCGGCCTGGAGGTGCCGACGCTGCCGCAGGCGCTGCAGGATCAGCTGCGCGCCGGCATTCCCGACTACGGCATGGTCACCAACCCCGTGGACGTGACGGGCAACGTGGTCAACGACCCCGGCTTTGTGCGCACCGCGATGCGGGCGCTGGCCCAGTCCGACGCCGTGGACTGCGTGGTGATCTACGCGCCCGGCTACCTGCTGGACCGCATGGCGGACGACCTGTGTGCGGTCAGCGCGCAATATCCCCGCTTGTTCGTTGCCATCGATACGGGTGCGGCCCAGACGCGCGAACAGCTGCGCGCCGGCGGCGTGCCGGTGTTCGAGGACATAGGCGTGGCCAGCGCGGCGCTGGCGCCCTTTCTGCTGTGGCAGGAGCGGCGCCGGCACAAGCGCTGGCGCGCGCTGCGCGCCCAGGCCGCACCACAGCACCAGGCGTTGCCCGCGGTGTTGGACGAATACACCACCAAGCAACTGCTGGCGCGGCACGGCGTGCCCGGTGCCGGCGAGCGCGTGGCCACCACGGCCGACGAGGCGGTGGCCGCGGCCCAGGCGTTGGGCTACCCGGTGGTGCTCAAGGTGTGCTCGCCCGACATCGCGCACAAGACCGAGGCCGGCGGCGTGCGCCTGCGCCTGCAGGATGCGGCCCAGGTGCGCCAGGCCTTCGACGAGGTGCTGTCCAGCGCCCGGCGCTACGCGCCTGCGGCGCGCATCGATGGCGTGCTGGTGGCCAGGATGGAGGCTGGTGTGGCCGAGCTCATCGTTGGCGCTACGCGCGACCCGGTATTCGGCATGACGCTCACCGTGGGCCTGGGCGGCGTGCTCACCGAGCTCTACCAGGACGTAAGCCACCGCCTGCTGCCCGTTGATGAAGCAATAGCGCGCGAGATGCTGCAGGAACTGAAGGCCTACCCGCTGCTCACCGGCTACCGCGGCCGCCCGCATGCGGACGTGGACGCCGCCTGCGCCGCCATCGCCGCCTTCTCGTGCGCCGTGCTGGCGCTGGGCGCGCAGGTGGCCGAGGCCGAGGTCAACCCCCTGCTCGTCAGGCAGCAGGGCCAGGGCGTGTGCATGCTCGACGCGCTGCTCATCCCCGCATGAATTTCACACCACCAGGAGACAAAAAAGCATGATCAAGCAACTGATGGCGGGCGTCGCCCTCGCCGCCCTGGCCCTGTGCGGCCAGGCCCAGGCCCAGGGCTACCCGACCAAGCCCGTCACCATAGTCGTGCCGTTCGCCCCGGGCGGCGCCGCCGACACCATGGCGCGCCAGTTGGCCGAGCGCCTGAACAAGCGCCTGGGCCAGCCGGTGATCGTGGAGAACAAGCCCGGCGCCGGCACCATGATCGCCTCGGAACATGTGGCCAAGGCCGCGCCCGACGGCCATACCGTGCTGCTGGCCGCGTCCTCGCTGGGCATTGCGCCGTCGCTCTACAGCAAGGTCAACTACGACCCGGTGAAGGACTTCACGCCGATCTCGCTCGTGGCCTCCGTAGTCCATGTGCTGGAGGTGCACCCCAGCGTGCCCGTCAAGAGCGTGGCCGAGCTGATCGCCTGGCTCAAGGCCAACCCCACCAAGGCCAACTACGGCTCGGTGGGCGCCGGCACCTCCACGCACCTGGAGTCCGAGCTGTTCAACACCATGGCCGGCGTGAAGATGACGCATGTGCCCTACAAGGGCAGCGCCCCGGCGTTGATGGACCTGGTGGGTGGCAACCTGCAGGTCATGTTCGATGCCTGGGCCTCGTCCGGCCCCTTCGTCAGGGACGGAAAGACCCGCCTGCTGGCCGTGACCACGGCGCAGCGCTCGAAGATATTGCCCGACGTGCCCACCGTGGCCGAGTCCGGCCTGCCCGGCTACGAGGCCATGCCCTGGCTGGGCTTCGTGGCCCCGGCGGGTACGCCCGCGGCCGCGGTGAACCGATTCCACGCCGATTTGATGGAAGTGCTCAAGGAGCCGGCGGTACAGGAGAAATTCAACAGCCTGGGCCTGGACATCATCGGCAACCAGCCGCAGGAATTTGCCGAGTTCATCAGGAAAGACATCGTCAAATGGGCCAGGGTGATCAAGGACTCGGGCGCCAAGGCTGATTGAGCCCCCGGCGCCCGCCCACGCCTATCACTGCGTGGCGCGGGTGCGGCGCTGGCGCACGGCCGCCGCCAGCTGTCGCAGCACCGGCACGGTCTGGGCGAAGCTGATGCAGGCGTCGGTCACCGACACACCATGCCTGAGCGCCTGGCCGGGCACGATGTCCTGGCGCCCCTCCTCCAGGTTGCTCTCGATCATCACCCCGGTGATGCGCGCATCGCCACCGGCGATCTGTGCCGCCACATCCTCGGCCACGGCGATCTGGCGCGCGTGCTGCTTGCTGCTGTTGGCGTGCGACAGGTCGATCATCACCTGCTCGCGCTGGCCGGATTGGTGCAGCAGCTCGCAGGTCGCCTGCACGTCGGCGGCGCTGTAGTTGGGCGCCTTGCCGCCGCGCAGGATCGCATGGCAGTCGTGGTTGCCGCGCGTCTCGAAGATGGCGGCCTGGCCCATCTTGGTCATGCCCATGAAGGCATGCTCGGACTGCGCGGCCTGTATCGCATCCACGGCCACCTTCACGCCGCCGTCGGTGCCGTTCTTGAAGCCCACCGGGCAGGACAGGCCGCTAGCCAGCTGGCGGTGGCTCTGGCTCTCGGTGGTGCGCGCTCCAATGGCGGCCCAGCTCACCAGGTCGCTGATGTACTGGGGCGAGAGCAGGTCCAGAAACTCCGTGCCCACGGGCAGGCCCAGCGCCAGCACGTCCAGCAGCAGCAGGCGGGCGCGCTCCAGCCCCTCGTTGATGGCAAAGCTTCCGTCCAGGTGCGGGTCGTTGATGTAGCCCTTCCAGCCCACGGTGGTGCGCGGCTTCTCGAAGTACACACGCATCACGATGAGCAGGTCTTGCGCCAGCGCATCGGCCTCTTGTTTCAGCAGCCGCGCGTACTCCATGGCCTGGTCATGGTCGTGGATGGAGCAGGGGCCGACGACGACGATGAGCCGGTCGTCCAGCCCATGCAGCACGCGCGACAGCTGCAGGCGGCTGGCCTCCACCAGCTCCTGCGCGGCGTCGGGCGCGGGCAGCCATTCCTCAAGAATGGCGGGCGTGATCAAGGGGCGCACGGCCTTGATGCGCAGATCGTCGATGCGCGTGGTGTCGTGGGTGCTGGGCGCGGGGATGGGGCGGTCGATGAGGGTCATGGGGCGTGATTGTCGCCCCTGCGCCGCGCGCCCGCTCAGGGGCGCCGGTAGCTGGCGTGCTGCTGCGCCCAGTAGCGCGACTGCAAATCGTCCAGACGCACCGTGCCGCCGGTCGAAGGCGCATGCACGAAGCGCCCCTGCCCCACATAGATGCCGGCGTGCGTGGGCCGGCCGCGGCCGAAGACCACCAGGTCGCCGGTGCGTAGTTCGCCTTCCGGCACTGCCGCGCCAAAGCCGCTCAGCTGCGCCACCGTGCGCGGCGGCGCCACGCCGGCGCGGCTGTTGTAGACATAGCCGATCAGGCCGCTGCAGTCAAAGCCGCCCTCGGGCGTGTTGCCGCCATAGCGATAGGGCGTGCCCACCAGGCCCAGGGCGTGGATGGCGATGTCGCTCGATTGCTCGG
Organism: Pseudomonadota bacterium; assembly: GCA_018240995.1. GTDB lineage: Bacteria > Pseudomonadota > Gammaproteobacteria > Burkholderiales > Burkholderiaceae_C > Alicycliphilus. Next base: position 4,961 of record JAFEES010000152.1, read on the forward strand.
CCGACAGCCGCGAATAGACGCTGGTGCGCGATGCGGGCGCCGTGGTGCAGCCCGCCACCAACAGGCTGGCCGCGAGCAGCAAAACAGGGGGAACGAGCTTGCGCATGGTGCAAGCCTAGCAGCCTGCCCGGCCGCTTGCGCAAAGGCCGTCGTTACCCGGGCTTTGAGCTACTTTGGCAGCGGCATTTCGGGTCGTTTGGGCGCATTCCTGTTTCTGGCTGTGACGGGAGCCGATGTTCTGGCCTGGCCCGATGACGCATGGCCCGTATAGCAGTACAAAAATTCGTACTAGTACAAACAATACAATGTACGCATGCCACTATTGTTTGTCGAAGGAAGCAATGCCAAAGACATTGCCGCAAGCCTTGAATATGCCATGCGCAGTGGCGCCCTGCCACCCGGCGCCACCCTGCCCCCGGTGCGCCAGTTGGCCGTTGAACTGGGCGTGAATCCCAACACCGTGGCGGCGGCCTACGCGCGGCTGCGCGCCGCCGGCCGCGTGCTCACGGCGGGGCGCCGTGGCACGCGCGTGGCGGGCGAGCCGCCCTCCCCCACCCCGGTGTATGCCGCGCCCGCGGGGCTGCGCGACCTGGCCGGAGGCCAGCCAGACGCTGCCCTGCTGCCGCGCCCGCGCGGCCAGGCCTGGGCGCAGGCGCTGGCCCAGCCGTTGGACGGCGCCGCCGTGGCCGGCGATACGCCATTGCTGACCTTGGCACGGGACTGGCTGCAGGGCCAGGGCCTGCCTGGCGATGCCATGGGGGTGTTCTCGGGCACGCTCGATGCCGTGGAGCGCGCACTGCGCCAGCATGCGCGCCCCGGCGACCGTGTGGGTGTGGAAGACCCGCTCTGGCCGCCGCTGCTGGCGCTGCTCTACAGCCTGCGCCTGGTGCCCGTGCCGCTGGCCGTCGATGCGCAGGGCATGTGCGTGCCGGCCGTGGAGGTGCTGAAGGACTGCGCCGCCGTGGTGCTCACGCCGCGCGCCCAGCACCCCACGGGCGTGGCCATGACGGCGGTGCGCTGGAAGGCGCTGCGCGCCCGCCTGCGCGCCAGCCCGCACACGCTGCTGATCCTGGACGACCACTGGGGCCCCTTGAGCGCCGCGCCGCTGGCCATGGCCGGCGCGCTGCCGCCGCTGTGGCTGCATGTGCTGTCCGTCAGCAGCAGCCTGGGGCCGGACTGCCGTGTGGCGGTGGTCAGCGGCACACCAGGGCTGGTGCAGGGCATTTGCGCGCACCAGGCGCTGGGGCCGCGCGCGGTCAGCCGCTGGCTGCAAGGCCTGGTGGCGCAGCTGTGGCGCCAGGCCAGCCGGGGCAGGGGGCGCGGCTCCTGGCAGCACATGGCCGCCAGCTACGCCGCGCGCCGCGCCGCGCTGGCCCGGGCGCTGCACCGTCATGGCGTGGCGGGCGACTGGCAGCGCGGCGAGGGCCTGCATGCCTGGCTGCCCGTGGCCGACGAGGCCGCCGTGGTGCAGCACATGGCCGCGCGCGGCTGGGCCGTGCAGGCGGGCGCGCCGCTGCGCCTGGCCAGCGGCCCGGGCGTACGCATCAACCTGGCGGCCTTAAGCCTGCGCGACATGGGGCGGCTGGCGCGCGACCTGGCGGCGGCGCTGCGGGTGGTGTCCTGATTTCCCGCAGGCGATGGGCGCCGTTGTCTTTACTCCCTCCCCGTCTGGGCTTGTGTACGCACACATCTTTTTATAGCGTGCCACACAATATCCACAGCGCTTTGCGGCTGTTTCTCCCTCTCCCCTTGTGGGAGAG
>JAFEES010000153.1 GCA_018240995.1 Pseudomonadota bacterium
GCCCTTCGACAAGCTCAGGGCGAACGGTTAATACTTCACCGGGCCGGAGCAATAAATAGCTGCCAGCGCTTTACAGATAAGCGCTGGCAGCCAAAACGCCTTAAACCGCGTCCAGCGCCTGGTGCAGGTCGGCCAGCAGGTCGTCGATATGCTCGATGCCTATAGACAGGCGTACCATGCCCTCGCTCACCCCGGCCTTGGCCAGCTCGTCGGCGTCCAGCTGGCGGTGCGTGGTCGATGCTGGGTGCGTGGCCAGCGACTTGGCGTCGCCGATGTTCACCAGGCGCGTGAAAAGTTGCAGCGCATCGAGGAAGCGTGCCCCCGCGGCGCGTGCGTCGCCGTCGCCGGCCTTCAGGCTGAACGACAGGATGCCCGAGGCGCGCCCCTGCATCTGGCGCTGCACCAGGGCATGGTCTGGGTGATCCTTCAGGCCGGCGTAGCGCACCCATTCCACCTTCGGATGGCCTTGCAGCGCCTCGGCGATCTTCTGCGAGTTCTCGCAGATGCGATCCATGCGCAGGTGCAGGGTCTCGATGCCCTGCAGGATCAGGAAGGCGTTGTGCGGCGACAGCGCGGCGCCCGTGTTGCGCAGCGGCACCACGCGCACGCGGCCTATGTAGGCGGCCGGGCCCAGGGCCTCGGTGTAGACCACGCCGTGGTAGCTCACGTCGGGCTCGTTCAGGCGCTTGAAGCGCGCCTTGTGCTCTGCCCAGGGGAACTTGCCGCTGTCCACGACGGCGCCGCCAATGCTGTTGCCGTGGCCGCCCAGGTACTTGGTGAGGGCATGCACCACGATGTCGGCGCCATGCTCGATGGGGCGCAGCAGGTAGGGGCTGGGCACGGTGTTGTCCACGATCAGCGGCACGCCATGGGCATGGGCCACGTCGGCCAGGGCGCGGATGTCGGTCACGTTGCCCAGCGGGTTGCCTATGGACTCGCAGAAGATCGCCTTGGTGCGCGCGTCGATCAGCTTGGCGAAGCTGGCCGGGTCGCGCGCGTCGGCAAAGCGCACCGTCAGGCCCTGCTGCGGGAAGGTGTGGGCGAACAGGTTGTAGGTGCCGCCATACAGCGTGCTGGCGCTGACGATGTTGTCGCCCGCCTCGGCGATCGCTTGGATGGCGTAGGTGATGGCCGCCATGCCCGAGGCCACGGCCACGGCGCCAATGCCGCCTTCCAGCGCAGCGACGCGCTTTTCCAGCACGTCGGTGGTGGGGTTCATGATGCGCGTGTAGATGTTGCCCGGCACCTTCAGGTCGAACAGGTCGGCGCCATGCTGGGCGCTGTCGAAGGCATAGGCCACGGTCTGGTAGATGGGCACGGCGACCGACTTGGTGGTCGGGTCCGGCGAGTAGCCGGCGTGGACGGCCAGGGTTTCTATGCGCATGGGTGTCTCTTTCGTAAGGGTGGTTGGCAGATTGTTCGGGCTGTGTGTGTTGCTCGAACATGGGCCGGGCGATTATGGGTGATTGCCTCTCACCCTCACAGGTTGGCCAACGCTGCCCGGGGCACCGACACTCATAGGGTAATGAAACCGTAGTTCAAAAAGGCGTATCCACTCTCGTCCACCTTGAAGGTAACGCTTTCGCCGGTGGCAATCTCTGAAGTTTTCGTGATCAGGCTGGTGACGTCATCACCCGTCATCCCCTCCACATCGGCAGCAACAAAAATCAGGCTCTCGCCCACAATCCCGTCCCACGCCCATTTTTGATACAGGGCATCGATGCCGCCCAGGGTCAATTCGCGTTGCTTCAGGATGCGGGTGTCTTCCTCGACGGGAACGCCTGCAAATTTCTTGCTCACTGGGCTCATGCTGCTTCCTTTCGTATGTGGCTGACCGAGGCCCCAAACCCACGCAACCACCACTCCAGCATGGCGCTGTCCACGACGGTGGCGGTGATTTCAAAGGGGCCGTCCGTGATTTCCACCACTTGCTGGTCGGTGGACAGGGGTGACTCCAACAGGTGCAGGCCGGCGTCGCGCTGGATGCGGAACGACAGGCGGATGCGGGCACCATCGCCGAAGCCGAAGCGGCCGTCGTCGTCGTAGCGCTGCAGGTCGAACGACTTGGGGCGCTCGAAGCTCAGCGTGGACATTTCGGCCGCCAGCATGCGGTGCAGCGCCAGGTTGCGCTCGTTGTCAAAGCCCCGGTAACGGCACACCAGGTACAGGCGCGGGCCTTGCTGCACCAGGCCCAGGGGCATCACGTTGATTTGGTTGCGTTTGCCGCCGGCATTCTTGTAGTCCAGTTGCAGCCAGTGGTTGGCGTAGAGCGCCTCGCTGACGGTCTCGAACACGCCGGGCGCGATCTTGGGCGGCAGCAGGGGCTGGCTGGTGGCCACCACGCGCACCTTGCCGGGCCACTGCCGCTCCAGGTGCGCGCCGCGGTCGGCGCCCAGGTTGCGCCTGGCCTGGGTAAAAAAGCCGTCCATGGATTTCAGCAGCCGGGCGGGCAGAAGATGGCGCAGGTGCTCCTCGGCCAGTTGCAGCAGCAGCGATTCTTGCGGCGTGAGGTGGGGTACGGCCAGGGCCTTGGCCTGTTCCAGCCAGCGGTAGCCGTAGGGCTTGCTGCTGTCGTCGCGCTCGATCTCGAAATGCGCGCTGAGCATTTCCAGCTGCCGCTGGATGGTGCGCAGGTCGCGCTCCATGCCCGCGTCCTTGAGCTGGCGGTGCAGGTCGCCGGCGGTGATCTTGCGCCCGCGCGGGATGCGGCGCAGCAGTTCGACGGCGAGCAGCACGGTTTCCAGGGTGTCGGAGCGTTTCGCCATGTCAGCTATCCATGGCGCTGCGCGCCACCCGCAGGGCCTGAAACCTGGGCAACACGCTGGCACCACCGCCGTTATTCCCGCGTAGGCGGGAATCCAGGAGCGTTGGCCGAGTGCACTGGATCCCCGCCTTCACGGGGATGACGATGGTGCAGCGAAACAATGGCTTCATTTCGGCCGCCGCCGCACGGCCGGTGATGTGGATTCAGAACATGTGCGCAAGATAAGCCCTCCTACTTTTTGTTACCCATTCTCCCATGGGCATCATCGTCAAATGAAACCCATGGTTCGCCCCGTTGCCTCCTTCAGCGCGCACTCGGCTTCGAGTGCGGCAAGCACCTCGGCGGCGTCCTGCAGCGGGCGAAAACGGTGCTGGCGCAGCACGGCGGCAAAGTCGCCCGGCGTCAGCGCTTGCAGGCGGGCGATCCTGGCTTGGGCGTGTTCTTGCGGCGCGCCCAGGCCCAGTTCCGCGCAGTGGCGGCGCAGCAGCTCCCATGCCTGGTCTGGGCGCAGAAAGCCGAACTTCACCTTCAGGTCGAAGCGGCGCAGCGCCGCCGGGTCCAGCCCCTGCATCAGGTTGGTGGAGGCGATGAACACGCCGGCGAACGACTCCATCTGGGTCAGCATTTCGTTGACCAGGCTGGCCTCCCAGCCCTGTTTTGCGGCGCGGCGATCCTGTAGAAAGCCGTCCACCTCGTCGATCAGCAGCACCGCGCCTTCGGTCTGCGCATCCTGGAACGCGCGGGCAATGTTCTTTTCGTTGTCTCCCACCCACTTGGACATCAGGTCTGATGCGCGCTTGACGTGCAGCGGGGCATCCAGCTGCTGCGCCAGCCAGTGCCCATAGGCGGTCTTGCCGGTGCCGGGCGGTCCGTACAGGCACAGCCGGCCCGAGCGTGCCGTCGCCAGGCCGGCGGCGACCGCGCCTAGGTCGGCGTCGGCGTGGATGAAGCAGGGGTCATAGACCTGCGGCAGGCGGCTGGGGTCGTGCGGTACCAGGGGGCGGTGTCCTTGCGCCTGCAGGGTGCTGGAGATCAGGCGTTCCAGCGCCGCGGCGGTGTTGGTGGTGCCCAGCTCGTCACCGATGGCGCGCACCACCGCAGCCGCCCGGGTGACCACCGCCGGCGCCAGGGCTTCGGATTCGGCGATGCGCGCGATGCCGGTGGGGCTCAGCAGGTCGCCACAGCTTTGGTGCAGGATGCGCTGGCGCTGCTTTTTTGGCGGCACGGGCAGCTCGAAAACCATGTCGAAGCGGCGGATGAAGGCGCGGTCCAGCCCATGGATGGAGTTGGACAGCCACAGCGTGGGCACGGGGTTGGCTTCCAGCATGCGGTTAAGCCAGGCCTTGCGCACCTGGGCCGTGCTCTTGCGGCCCAGCAGGCCCTCGCCGTCATGGAATACGTCCTCGACCTCGTCGAAGACCAGCAGCGCCCGGCGCTGGGCAAAAAAGCTTTGCGCGGCGCGGAACGCGCGCAGGCGGCGCTCGCCGTTCACCGGGTCGCCGTCGGCATCCTCGCCCGCCACCTCGAACAGCTCACACGCCAGTTCTGCCGCCAGGGCGCGCGCCAGCTGGGTCTTGCCGGTGCCCGGCGCGCCGTGCAAAAAGATGTTCACGCCGCGCCGCCCGGTGGCCAAGGCGTGGCGCAGACAGGGGCGCAATATGTCCAGCGACGGCGTGACATGCTCATAGTCCGACAGCTGCAGCTCGCCCGGGGCGGCGGCGCACACGGTGCCGCGCAGCAGGCTGATGGGGTCAGCCTCTGCCGTGGCCATCAGGTCGGCGAAGACATCGGACAGCAAATTCAGTTTGCCACGCAGGGTGCTGGTGCCGGTGCGATCCACCGACACCAGGCCGGACTGCGCCAGCACGCCCTGCGCGCTCAGCGCGGCGCGGATCTCGGGTTCGGGCAGGTCCAGGATGGCGGACAGGGCGTGGAACACCTTGGCCGACGACAGCTGGCCCAGCCAGTCGGCGGTGTCGTCAAGCAGGCGTTCGTTGTGCAGGGTGACGGCGAATTCCAGCACCCGGCAGTCGGTCGCGCCCAGGCCCACCAGGGTGGACAGCTGCCCGATGTTGTGGCGCAGGCAGGCGGGCGGCGTTGCCTTGTGCCATTCCTGCTCCGCCTGCCGGTGCAGGGCGCGCAGGTCTGCCAGCACCTGCTTGCTGTCGAAATCGCTGTCCTGCGGCGGCGCATGGCCGCGGCGCAGGAATGCGGGATAGGGTTGCTGTGAGGAGTCGATCCAGAACCCCAGCCCCAGGGCTTCCGCCAGGGCGTCGTTGCTGAAGCAGTGGGACTGCACGAAGTCGCGGTACCGGCCCAGGGTTACCAGGATGCGCAGCAGCCACAGGTGAACGATGGGGTCGGTAGCGACGGCGCTGCCTGCATGCCGTGAACGGCGTCTTGCCATGGGGATTCCTCCTGTCAATGGGAGTCATCATGCGCATGGCTGCGACGGGATGTGTCGCAGTGAATTGCCCCGCAGGCGAGTTGGGGCAGGGCGGCGTCAGTCCCGTGGCGCCTGTGGCCGCGTGCGGTAGAACTGCATGGGCTGGGCCGCCATGTCCTTCAGGTGCTGGTGGATGACGGACTTCTTCATCTTGCCCACCACATGCATCTCGCAGGGCTTGCAGTCGAACACCAGCTTCAGCTTTTCCTTGCCGTTGATGAGCTGCAAAGGCTCGGCCTTGATGGTGCCCTTGACGCCAATCACCCCCTTGGCCTGCTTGGGGCACAGGCTCATGGAAAAGCGCACGCAGTGCTTGGTGATCATCAGGCTGACCTCGCCTTCCTCCTCCTTCGCTTCATACGCCGCGTCTATCACCTTCACGCCGTGCTTGACGTAGAAGTCGTGCGCCTTGTGGTTGAAGACGTTGGCCAGGTAGCTCAGCGTGTCTTCGGGGAAGGGCGTGGGCGGCTCGACCGGCTGGGCGCGCGGCAGGCGGATGAAGCCCTTGGCGCGCGCGGCTTCGAGTTGCGCCACGGCGCCCCGGCGCAGCTGGTTCAGGCTGGAGGCGGGCACGAACCAGGGCTGGCTCAGGTTCAGGGAAATCTCGTTGACCTCAAAAATCGTAGTGCCAAAGCGCGCCAGTTGCTCGCGCAGCGTGGCCTCGGCCCGGGCGGAGTCGGTGGCGGCCTGGTGCGCTTGCGCCATGCTGGCGGCGCCGACAAAGCCGTCTTCGTCGGTCAGCGTCAGGGCAAAGCCGTCGGCCGTTTCCGCCAGTGCCGCCCAGACGCCTATGCGCCGGTCGCTGGACTTTTTGTCCAGCGTGCGCACCCAGTCCATGTCGCGGTTGCGGTTGATCTCCAGGCCCTTGCGCAGATCCTTGAACTCGGCAATCTCGTTCTTGGGGAAGACGCGCCAGACACCTTTTTTGGCGTTCACGCACTCGGCGCGGTTGATGTGCACGCCCACCAGTTCCTTTTGCAGATCCCAGTAGCACAGGCCGTCGCCGTTGTGCAGCTCGGTGGCCTTGTCGCCTACCTCCAACTCGAACCATTTGTCGCCCAACTGTGTGACCCAGCCGATGGCGCGGCCCGGCGTCTTGGGCGTGTCGAAGGCGCCAATGTCATCCTTGCGGCCGTTGACGAAGTAGTCGGTGAACTCGCGGTTGAAGTTCTGGTCTGGGTCGGGCGTGAAGGTGAAGCTGGTGCGGCCGCTCGACGACCGCGCCAGCGGCTCGCCGGTGAACTCGCGCTCCTCGATGATCTCGTCGAGCAGCTTGCGGTAGTGGGCCGTGATGTTCTTCACGTAGCCCAGATCCTTGTAGCGCCCCTCGATCTTGAAGCTGCGCACGCCGGCGTCTATCAGGGCGCGCAGGTTGCCCGACTGGTTGTTGTCCTTCATCGACAGCACATGCTTTTCGTGGGCGATGATGCGGCCGGCGCCGTCCAGCACCTCGTAGGGCAGGCGGCAGGCCTGGTTGCAGTCGCCGCGGTTGGCGCTGC
>JAFEES010000154.1 GCA_018240995.1 Pseudomonadota bacterium
AGCACAACTTTGCCCGCGGCATGGGCGTGCCGGATCAGTCCGCCGTGCTGCTGGGCCTGCTGGCGCTGCGCGGCCCGCAGACCGCCGCCGAGCTGCGCCTGAACGCCGAGCGCTGGCACCGCTTTGCCGACACCTCCTCGGTCGAGGCCTTCCTCGAAGAGCTGGCCGAGCGCAGCGATGAAAAAGGCGGCCCGCTGGTCATGCTGCTGCCCAAGGCGCCCGGCGCGCGCGAGCCGCGCTGGGCCCAGCTGCTCGGCGGGCCGGTGGATGCGCAGGTGCTGGCCGCCAGCCAGGCCGGCGCCGCCGCGCCGACCCAGCCGGCGCTGCAGGCACGCGTGGAGACGCTGGAGGCCGAGGTCGCCACGCTGCAGGCCCAGGTGCGCCGCCTGTGCGCCGAGCTGGGCCTGGATGCCCCGCTGTCGCTCCCCGGACAGGCTTAAGGCAAACGCCCGTGCTACAACCGCATCCCACAAAGGAGACGTTCGCATGGATCTCGCATTCACCCCCGAAGAACAGGCGTTTCGCACCGAGGTGCGCGCCTGGGTGCGCGCCAACCTGCCGCCCGAGGTGGCGCACAAGGTGCACAACGCCCTGCGCCTGACGCGTGACGACCTGCAGGGCTGGGCCAAGATTTTGGGCAAAAAGGGTTGGCTGGCCTTTGGCTGGCCCCAGCAGTTCGGCGGCCCGGGCTGGACGGCCGTGCAAAAGCATTTGTTCGAGGAGGAATGCGCCATGGCCGGCGCGCCGCGCATCATCCCCTTCGGGCCGGTGATGGTGGCGCCGGTGATCATGGCCTATGGCACGCCCGAGCAGCAAAGGCGCTTCCTGCCCGGCATCGCCAGCGGCGAGGTCTGGTGGAGCCAGGGCTACAGCGAGCCCGGCTCGGGCTCGGATCTGGCCAGCGTCAAGACCCGCGCCGAGCGCCGGGGCGACAAGTACATCGTCAACGGCCAGAAGACCTGGACCACGCTGGGCCAGTACGGCGACTGGATGTTCAACCTGGTGCGCACCAGCAACGAGGGCAAGCCGCAGACCGGCATCTCCTTCCTGCTGCTGGACATGAAGAGCCCCGGCGTGACGGTGCGCCCCATCCGGCTGCTGGACGGCGAGTGCGAGGTCAACGAGGTGTTCTTCGACAACGTCGAGGTGCCTGCCGACCAGCTGATCGGCCAGGAGAACAAGGGCTGGACGTACGCCAAGCATCTGCTGAGCCACGAGCGCACCAACATCGCCGACGTGAACCGCGCCAAGCGCGAGCTGGAGCGCCTCAAACGCATCGCCCGCGCCGAGGGCCTGTGGGACGACCAGCGTTTTCGCGACCAGATCGCCCTGCTGGAGGTGGACATCGTGGCGCTGGAAATGCTGGTGCTGCGCGTGCTGTCCATGGAAAAGAGCGGCAAGAACCCGCTGGACATCGCCGGCCTGTTGAAGATCAAGGGTAGCGAGATCCAGCAGCGCTACGCCGAGCTGATGATGCTGGCCGCCGGCCCCTACGCCCTGCCGCTGATCCAGGAGGCCATGGACGCCGGCTGGCAGGGCGACGCCGCCGCAGGGGCGCTGGGAGGCTTCCCCGGTGGCAGCCTGGCCAACGCGCCGCTGGCCTCCACCTACTTCAACATGCGCAAGACCACCATCTATGGCGGCAGCAACGAAGTGCAGCGCAACATCGTGGCCCAAACCATCCTCGGCTGACAGGAGACAAGCACATGGACTTCGATTTTTCCGACGACCAGCAACAACTGCGCGATGCCGTGCGCCGCTGGGTGGACAAGGGCTATGGCTTCGAGCGCCGCCGCGCCATCGCAGCCAGCGGCGGCTTTGACCGGGCGGCCTATGGCGAGCTGGCCGAGCTGGGCCTCACGGCCCTGACGGTACCCGAGGCCCATGGCGGCCTGGGCCAGGGCGCCGTCGATGCCATGGTGGTGATGGAGGAGTTGGGCCGGGGCATCGTGCTCGAACCGCTGGCCCAAGCCTTCATCGCCGCCAGCGTGCTGGCGCAGTACGCGCCGCAAGAGCTGCAAGCCGCCTGGCTGCCGCGCATCGCCAGCGGCGAGGCCCTGGTGGTGCTGGCACAGCAGGAGCGCAAGGCGCGCTACCGCCTGGATGTTTGCGAGGCAAAAGCGGTTGTAGCGCCCAATGGATATGCGCTGAAAGCTATAAAAAACATAGTTGCAGCCGGTGACCAAGCCGATGCCTTCATCGTGCCCGCGCAACTCGACGGGCAGATCGCCCTGTTCCTGGTGGAGCGCGCTGCCGCCGGCGTCGGCACGCGCGGCTACGGCACCCAGGACGGCAGCCGCGCCGCCGACCTGCAGCTGGCCGATACGGCGGCCACGCTCATCACCCGTGACGGCCTGGCCGCGCTGGAGCTGGCCGTGGACACCGGCATCGCCGCCGCCTGCGCCTACGCCGTGGGCGTAATGGATCAGACCTGCGCCGTGACCTTCGACTACCTGAACCAGCGCCGGCAGTTCGGCGTGGCAATCGCCAGCTTCCAGGCCCTGCGCCACCGCGCCGCCGACATGAAGATGCAGCTGGAGCTGGCGCGTTCCATGAGCTACTACGCCAGCCTGAAGCTAGGCGCAGCGCCGGACGAGCGCCGCCGGGCTCTCGCCCGCGCCAAGCTGCAGCTGGGCCAGTCCATGCGCTTCGTCGGCCAGCAGGCCGTGCAGCTCTCGGGCGGCATAGGCGTGACGGATGAATACATCGTCAGCCACTACTTCAAGACCTTGACGCAGCTGGAAATGAGCTGGGGCGACACGCTGCACCAGCTGGGTGAGGTATCCAAGCGCATGCAGGATCAGGCGGGGGTGTTCGCCTGACCGACGGTGCGGCAGGCGGCACCTCACCACCACAAGCGCCCGCGCACGGCCCTGCTAAGCCAGCCGGCCGCTCTCATTCCCACAGATAGGTCAGGGCACGTGCGGTGACTGCTGCGAACTCCGGGCCTCGGCCAGGGCGGATCGTATGGCGTCGACGACGTCCTCTGGTTTTTCCAGCGGGATCGCGTGACCGCTTTCAACCCATACCTGCTTCGATCCAGGGTACAAGTGCACCAGGTCTTGCCGCTTTTCGTTGGCAAAGCGTGCGGCGGCCGAAGTCTCCTGGAGGTCGCCGGACGCGTTGAGAACGAAGACCTGTGCGCCGGACAGGGTGGGGAGGCCGAGCACCTGTTCGCCGGTCTGGGCGATCAAATCGAATTCCGCCTTCGCCGTACCGATGACCAGCACTTTCAAGGCGCTGCGAACCCAGAGCGACTGATTCTCCATGGCGCCCGAACCCTCAAGCTGCCGTGGATGCGTCGAATCCACCAGGATCAACGCCGCGACTTCTTGCGGGTGCTTGCGCGCGAACAGCTGCATGTACAGGCCCCCGAGCGAATGCCCCACCAGTACGTAAGGTGGAGGCAGGCCCAGGCTGCGCAGGTCAGCGCGCAGCTCCTCGACGATATGCGCGCCGTCACGCGGGGTTTCGGCGGGCGTACTGTTTCCATAGCCTGGGCGGTTGTAGGCGAAGTACGAGGCGTCGTTCTGGATGGCGGGCAAGACCTTGCTCCACCAGTCCATTCTTGCGCCAAGCCCGTTCTCGAACACCACCACGGGTGCGGAACGCACATGCGCGACGAACTCCAGTTGCCGGTCACCGACCCGCTGAGTCTGTGCTTCCGGCAATCCGGCGCAACCGCCGAGCAAGAAGAGCAGGAGCAACGTGATAAAGCGCAGGATGGTCATGGCATGGAGGTCTTCAATGCTTGCTGCTACAGGCCGTGTTGCGTGTCAGGTCAGTGGCGTTTCGCGCGCCGTCGGCATTGTGGATCAACACCCTTGCCCGCGACCAGGGTGCAGAAGCCATGCCTGCTGTGCTCTTTCTCAGAACCCCAGCGCATGCGGCAGCCAGGTGGACAGCTGCGGCACGAAGGTCAACAACACCAGCACCACGAAGTGCGCCAGCAGGAACGGTGGCATTTCGCGCGTCAGCGCCGTGATGGACACGCGCGTGGACACCGCGGTGACAAATAGCAGGCCGCCCACGGGCGGGGTGATCATGCCCAGCGTGAGGTTCACGATGACCACCATGGCGAAGTGGATCGGGTCTATGCCCAGGGCATTGGCGATGGGCGCCAGGATGGGCACCAAAATCATCACCCCCGGCAGCGGCTCCATGAAGATGCCGAAGGCCAGCAGCAGCAGGTTCACGGCAATCAGAAACATGACGGGCGACAGCTGCCAGCTGACGATGAGCTGCGACAGGTACTGCGGGATGCCCTCCACCGTCAGCACCCAGGCGAAGGCCGCCGAGGTGGCCATGACCAGCAGCACCGACGAGGTCAGCATGGCCGAGCGCGCGGCGATGCCGGGCAGGGCGCTCCACGCCAGCGTGCGGTAGACCCATTTGCCGCAGGCCAGGGCGTAGAACACCGCCACCACCGAGGCCTCGGTGGGGGTGAAGATGCCAAAGCGTATGCCGACGATGATGAGCACGATGAGCAGCAGCGCCGGAATCGCCTTGAAGCTGGTGACCAGCATCTCGCGGCCGCTGGGGCGCGGCTCGCGCGAGCGGTAGTCGCGCTTTTTGCACACCCACCAGTTCACCACCGCCATGGCGATGGCGATCAGGATGCCGGGAATGAAGCCGGCCACAAACAGGCCGCCGACCGAGACATGGTCGTCCTGCAGCGCGTAGATGATCATGCTGATGGAGGGCGGGATGATGGGCCCGACGATGGCCGTGCTGGCGGTGAGCGCCGCGGCATAGGGGCGGTCGTAGCCGGCCTTGTCCATCATCTTCACCATCATCGAGCCGGGGCCCGCCGCGTCGGCCAGGGCCGAACCCGAGATGCCCGAGAACAGCGTCAGCGACAGCACGTTGGCGTAACCCAGCCCCCCGCGCAGATGGCCCACGAACTGCGCCGCGAAGCGCAGCAGCACCGCCGTGAGCGCGCCGCCCGACATGAGCTCGGCCGCCAAAATAAAGAACGGCACGGCCATCAGCGGAAAGCTGTCTATGCCGGTGAACATCTCCTTGAACACCACCAGCTGCGGATAGCGCCCGCCGACGAAGACGGCCAGTGCCGCCGAAATCGCCAGCGCAAAGGCCACGGGAAAACCCAGCGCCAGCAACGCGACGATGGCGATGAAGAGGGTGGCGGTCATGTGGTGGCCCTCCTCAGATCGAGGCCGCCGCGTCGGCGCCCATCTCGCCCGACTCGACATAGCCGCCGTCGGCGACGTAGCCGCGCGCGATGAACAGCAGGTGCACGAACATGAGCACAAAGCCCACCGGCATGGCGACGTAGATCCAGGCCATGGGCACGTCGGTCGCGGCCGTGGTCTGAAAACGCGTGGCCCAGACATAGAGCACCGAGAAATACGCCATCACCAGGCAAAACAGCCCCACGCCCAGCGCCACGATGGCGCGGATGGCGCGCGCCGCGCGCTGGCCCACGGCGTTGTGCAGGTTGTCTATGGCCACATGGCCGCCAAAGCGCAGCACCAGGCCCGCGCCCAGGAAGGTGCACCAGATCATCATGTGGCGCGCCACCTCCTCGGCCCAGACGATGGAGTCGCCCGTGGTGTAGCGCAGCACCACGTTGGCGAAGACGATGCAGGCCATGGCCAGCAGCAGGATGATGAGCACCCAGCGGTTGCAGGCCACCAGGGCGCGTTCCAGACGATCAAGCATATGGGGGGCGGCGCGCCGGGGCGCCGTTGTCCAGTGGGGTGAAATCAAACCGCCCGGTCAGGGCCGGGCGGATTCAGGCATGGCTGCGGAGATGGATTACTTCACCGCGGTGATGGCGTCCAGCGTCTTCTGGCCAAACTTGGCGGCGTACTGCTTGTAGGCCGGCTCCAGCGCGGCGCGGAAGGCCGCATGATCGACGTTGGTGACCACCTGCATGCCATTGCTCTTGGCCTCTTCCACGCCCTTTTTCTCCACGGCATCGACAAACGCACGCGAAGCGGTTGCGCCCAGCTTGGCGCCCTGGGTAAAGGCGGTCTTCTGCGCGTCGGACAGGCTGCCCCAGAAGCTGGGCGAGACCATCAGCACCATGGGCGCGTAGACATGCGCCGTCAGCGACAAATACTTCTGCACCTGCCACAGCTTGGTCGAGGCCAGCACCGAGATCGGGTTCTCCTGGCCATCGATGGTGCCCTGCTGCAGCGCGCCTATCACCTCGGGCCAGGACATGGGCGTGGGCGAGGCGCCCAGGGTCTTGAACGCCAGGATGTGCACCGGGTTCTCGGTCACGCGGATCTTCAGGCCCTTCAAGTCCTCGACCTTCTGCACCGGGTGCTTGTTGTTGGTCAGGTGGCGAAAACCCTGCTCGCCCCAGGCCAGCGCCACCAGGCCACGCTTTTGGAACTTGGCCAGCAGCTCCTGGCCGAAGGGGCCGTCCAGCACGGCGCGCGCATGCTGCGTGTCGCGCAGCAAAAATGGAATGTCCACCACGCCCACATCGGGCACGAAGTTGCTCAGGGCGCCCGTGGACACGGCCACGGCCTCCACGGTGCCCAGCTGCAGGCTCTCGATGAGCTCACGCTCGCCGCCCAGGGCGCTGGAGGGGAATTGTTTGAACTTGAACGCGCCATTCGTCGCCTTTTCCACCGAATCGGCCCAGGCCTGGGCCGCCGCGCCGTAGTGCGAATTCACGGCCAGCGCGTA
>JAFEES010000155.1 GCA_018240995.1 Pseudomonadota bacterium
GACATCTGGATCAACGCCGTCGGCGTGGGGGCGGTGGGGCGCTTCGACGGCGTGCCGCTGGCGGCGCACCGCCGCGTCATCGAGGCCAACCTGCTGGGCCACCTGCACGGCGCGCACGCGGCACTGACGCGCTTTCGCGCCCAGGGACGCGGCCTGCTGGTGAACCTGGTCTCGCTCGGCGGCTGGCTGCCCACGCCCTATGCCGCGGCCTACGCGGCCAGCAAGTTCGGCCTGCGCGGCCTGTCCGAAAGCCTGCGCGCCGAGGTCGCCGACCTGCCCCAGGTGCATGTCTGCGACGTGGCGCCCACCGTGGTGGACACGCCCGGCCTGGCGCATGGCGCCAACTACACCGGCCGGCGCCTGGGCGCGCCCCTGCCCATGGTCGATCCACGCGCCGTGGCGCAGGCCATTGTCGATCTGGCCGACAGCCCGCAGCCGCGCGCCGTCACCTGGCTGGGCCTGGGCGCGCTGCCCGGGCGCATGGCCCATGCCCTGGCACCGCAGGCCATGGGGCGTGCCCTGGGCTGGCTCGGCCGCCTGGGGCTGCGCCGCGCCCGGCCCGCGGCCATCACCGAGGGCAATTTGTTCCGCCCCTCGCGCCACACGGCCATAGACGGCGGCCAGCGCCAGCGCCTGGCCGGCTCCGCCGGCCTGGTGGCGCTGCTGGGCGCGGCGGGCCTGGCCGCCGGCTGGTGGCTGGGGCGCAGGCGTTGATGCGCCGCGCATGGGTGCCGTTACAAGCGCCCGGCGCCCTCCTACAGACATTCGTGCGATAGCTGCCTACGATGTGAAAAGGCCCGGGGGGCCACCGCCACCCGGTTCGGCACCGCGTGCGCAGGAGGCGATCATGATCGACACACCCCAGGTCATCGACACCGGCCCCGCGCGCGCCACGGCGCTGATTCGCGTTCACTGCCCGCGCGAGGAATTGCTTTGCACCATGGGCCGCGGCGTGCGCGAGCTGCTCGACCGCATCCGGGCCCAGGGAGCCCAGCCCGTGGGCCCGCTGTTCACCCACCACCTGCGCGGCCCCACCGATAGCTTCGACTGCGAGGTCGGCGTGCTGGTGAGCCGCCCCGTGAGCCGCGCCGGCCATGTCTACCCGGGCCTGTGGCCTGCCATGCAGGTGGCGCGTGCCCTGTACCGCGGCCGCTACGAAGACCTGCCGCGCGCCTGGAGCGCCCTGCATGCCTGGACTGCCGCCCAGGGCCTGACGGGCACCGGCGAGCTGTGGGAGTGCTACATCACCGGCCCCGAGATCGGCTCGGACGCCAGCGCCTGGCGCACCGAGCTATACCTGCCCTTGTGTGATGCGGTCGATAATGTTGCGAAAAATGTAGCTGCTGGCGATTGCTGTGAATGCGCTTGAGGCCTGTTTGCCTGACTATGCACATATCGCAGATGCCCCTCACCCCTCCCTCTCCCCAAAGGGGCGAGGGCGACCGGTTGCGCCGGCATTGCTCCCTCTCCCTCTGGGAGAGGGTGGGGGTGAGGGCTCGCAGCTCAGTCTGAGGCATGTGCCTAGTCAGGTCTGGTTGCCACCAGCATTGACATGCCTTGCCGGTTTGCTGATGCGCTGCGCCATACTCTGGGGCCCACCTGGGTCACAGCCGATGTGGCCGCAGACCCTTCATCCAGGAGCCAAAAAATGATCGTCGAAATTGCCGACTTCCGCGTGGACCCGAAAGATCACGAGGCCTTTGGCCAGGCGCTGTCGCGCGGCGTGCAGACCGTGCTGTCCAAGGCGCAGGGCTACAGGGCGCACAGCATCTTGGCCGGCATAGAGTCGCCCGGGCGCTACCTGCTCACCGTGCACTGGCAAACGCTGGAAGACCACACGCAGGGCTTTCGCCAGTCGCCGGCCTTTGCCGAGTGGCGCGCCATCATCGGGCCCTTCTTCGCCCAGCCGCCGCAGGTGGAGCATTTCACGCTGCTGAGCTAAACATTCCCCGACAATTGCCGGCCCCGCGGCGCCGCCGCCATCAACATCCCCCCGCCATGCACATCACCAAAGACACCGCCGTCACCCTGAGCTACCGCGTCACCGACCCCGCCACCGGCAAGCCGCTGGATGCGGGCCATCTGGCCTACCTGCACGGGGGGTACGAGAACATCTTCCCCAAGGTCGAGGCCGCGCTGGAGGGCCAGGCCGTGGGCCATACCGCCAGCGTTGACCTGGCCGTGGCCGACGCCTTTGGCGAGCGCGACGAGAGCCTGGTGCGCACCATCCCCAAGAGCGAGTTCCCGCCCGGCGTGAAGGTCGGCGGCCAGCTGCAAGGGGCCGGCGCCGACGGCCAGCCCCAGGTCTTCAACGTGGTCAAGATCAAGGGCCCCGAGGTGCACCTGGATGGCAACCACCCGCTGGCCGGCCATGCCCTGCGCTTTGCCTGCAAGGTCACCGAGGTGCGCGCCGCCACGGCCGAGGAGGTGGCTCACCGCCATGTGCATGGCGGACATGGGCATCACCATTGAGTCGTACGAATTGATGGGCATCAAGCATCGGCCTGGCGCCTGAGGCATGATGCAGGCAAGGGTCTGGCCCCAGGCCCGGTTTCAACCCAAGGAGGAAAACATGCAGGTTCAAGTGCACACCAACGACCATATCCAGGGCGGTGATTCGCTGATCCGCTGGGCCCAGGAAGAGGCCACGGCCAAGCTGGCGCGCTTTCGCGAGCATGTGACGCGTGTGGAGCTGTTCCTGTCCGATGTGGACGCGGGCAAGTCCGGCGTGGCCGACAAGCGCTGCGTGATCGAGGCCCGACCCGCCGGCCGCCAGCCGGTGGCCGCCAGCGCCGAGGCCGCCAAGGTGGCCGACGCCGTGGCCGCGGCGCTGGACAAGCTGGTGCGCTCGCTGGGCGACGACATCACCCGCGCCAAAGACCGCCAAGGGCGCGAGAGCATACGCACGGCGGAGTGATGTAACTGCAAAAATAATAGCTTCAGACGCTTTGTGGTAGGGCGTTACAGTAGGTTCCGTCTGGTTGGTGATAGGTCTCGGACGCGCTTCTCCGCGCATCGTCATTCCCGCGCAGGCGGGAATCCATGGCTCTGCGCAAAGGCTGGATGCCCGCCTGCGCGGGCATGACGGTATTTCCGAGGCACGCACCTCATCAAGGGGTTCAAAAAAAGGGCTGTGGGTCGCTGCCGCGTTCACGGCCCTTTGTCGTTGCCGGGTGGGCTATGCCGCCGCGCTGCCCACGAAATCCTCGAACGCCGCCATGGGCAGCGGCCTGGAAAACAGATAGCCCTGCGCATGGTCGCAGCCCAGGGCCTTGAGCAGGTCGCGCTGGGCCGTGGTTTCCACCCCCTCGGCGATGGTCTGTATGCCCAGCTTGTGCGCCATGGTGATGATGGCCTCGACGATGGCGTGGTCGTTGCCGCCGGCCTCCAGCCCGCGCACGAAGGAGGCGTCGATCTTCAGGTAGTCGATGTCAAAGCGCTTCAGGTAGGCCAGCGATGAAAAGCCGGTGCCAAAGTCGTCCAGCGCCACCTCCACGCCCTGCTGGTCGAAGCCCGTCAGGCAGTCCTGGACCATTTGCGAGTTCTCCACCAGCGTGCCCTCGGTGATCTCCATGGTGATGGCCTTGCGCGGCAGGCCGTGGGCATCCATCAGGCGGGCCCAGTGGGTGGCGCTGAAGCCGGGGCGGGCCAGCTGTTTCGCCGATACGTTGACGTTGATGGGCAGCAGCCGCGCCTGGTGCGCACGGATATGCGCCACGGACTGCACCGCCTGGCGCAGCACCCATTCGCCGATCTCATGGATCAGGCCCGACTCCTCGGCCAGCGGTATGAACTCCATGGGGCTGATCAGGCCGTGTTGCGGATGCTGCCAGCGCAGCAGCGCCTCGGCCTTGACCACCTGGCCGCTGCGCAGGTCGATGATGGGTTGGTAGTGCAGCAGCATTTGCCGCCCCTGCAGCGCCTGGCGCAGGTCGCGCAGCAGCATGGCGCGGCGCACGATCTGGGCCTGCATGGCCGGGTTGAAGTGGGCGAAACGGTTACGCCCCCCGGCCTTGGCGGTGTACATGGCCTGGTCGGCGAACTTGATCAGCTCGTCCAGGCTGTGGGTGTCGCGCGGGTACACGGAAATACCGATGCTGGCCTGGGTGTGCAGCTGGGCGCCGCCCACATGCAGTGGCGCCGCCAGTTCGGTGTTGATGCGTGTGGCCAGCTGCGCAATGGCCGTGGTCTCGGTCATGCCGGGCAGGATCACGGCGAACTCGTCGCCGCCCAGGCGCGCCACCAGGTCGCCCTGGCGCACGCAGGCCTCGATGCGCTGCGCCACCTGCCTGAGCAGCTCGTCGCCCCGGGCGTGGCCCAGGGTGTCGTTGACCTCCTTGAAGTTGTCCAGATCCAGCAGCAGCAGCGCCACGCTGCCCTGCAGGCCGGCGGCCTTGTGCATGGCGCCCTGCAGCTGTTCACGGAACATGGCGCGGTTGGGCAGGCCGGTCAGTTCGTCGAAATGCGCCTGGCGCCAGATCAGCGCGTCCTGGCGTTTTCTCTCGGTCACGTCCTTGAGCACCACGGTGGTGCCGATCTCGCGCTGCGTGGTGTCGGCTATCGGCGTGACGGTGACCTCGACATGCAGCTCCTGCCCGTGGCGGTTGTTCAGCAGGCAGGTGGTGCCGTCGGGCAGATCCTTGCCGATGGCGATGCTTTGCCGCCCCTGGGCGTCCAGCAGCGGGACTATGTCCTGCAGGGGTTTGTCGAAGCATGAACCGTCGGTGCACCCCAGCAACTCCTCGGCCGGCAGGTTCATGAAGCCCACACGCCCCTGGGCGTTGGCCACCACCACGCAGTCGTTGATGCTGGCGAGGATGGAGGCATGCGTGATGTGGGACGAGCGCAGGCTTTCCTCCACCTGGTGGCGGTGCAGCGCAACGCGCAGCGCCATCGTCAGGTCGTTCTCGCGAAACGGCTTCACGATGTAGCCGAACTGCGCATTGATCTGCGCGCGCTGCAGGGTCTCCCGGTCGGAATGCGCCGAGGCGAAGATCACCGGCGTCTGCAGGCTTTGGTAGATCTGCTCGGCCGCCTCTATGCCGCTCATGGCGCCTTTCAGGCGTATGTCCATCAGCACCAAGTCTGGTTGTAACTGCTGCGCCATGGCGATGGCTTGGGGCCCCGTGTCGGCAATGCCCAGCACTTGGTAGCCCAGGCGGGTGAGGCGGTCGGCGGTTTCCTCGGCAATCAGGGCCTCGTCCTCGACGATGAGCAGCCGATAGGGGGTGATGTCGGCACTGGGGCTCATGTACCGGACTCCTTGCGTGCGGGCAGAGGTAGTGTCAGCAACACTCTTGTGCCGGGCTGCGCCGACGTGAACTGCACCTGGCCATTGAGCTGCTTGACCAACGAGCGTATCAGGCGCTTGCCCAGCGAGTTGCCACTGGCCAGGTCAAAATCCGGCGGCAGGCCGCAGCCATCGTCGCTCACCTCCAGCTCGAAACGTCCAGGCTCTGTCCGGCGCAACGCCACCAGCAACCGGCCCGCGCGTCCGTCTTGTAGGCCATGCTTGAGGGCATTGGTGATCAGCTCGTTGAGGATCAGCCCGCAGGGCACGGCCATGTCTATGCTGAGCAAGATGGGTTCGAGCGCGGTGACGAGCTGTACCTGGCCGGTGCTCAGGCTGTAGTTGGTGAGGAGCTGGGCGCTCAGGCTGGTTACATATTCGGTAAAGTCCACCTCGGCCAGGTTGTGGCTGTACAGGGTCTCATGCACCAGCGCCATGGAGCGCACGCGATCCTGGCTTTGGCGCAGTATGGTTTTCAGGTGCTCGTCGTCCAGGTTGTTCGACTGCAGCGAGAACAGGCTGGAGATCACCGCCAGGTTGTTCTTCACGCGGTGGTGTATCTCCTTGAGCAGGACTTCCTTTTCCTTGAGTGAGTCGAGTATCAGTTGCTCTGCGCGCTTGCGGCTGCTGATGTCGCGAATGGCGCTCACGACCAGCGTGCCGTTGCTGGTCTTCAAGGGGCTGAGGCTGATTTCGATGGGCATCTCCGAGCCGTCCTTGCGCAGGCCATAGAGCTGAAGTTCTTCCCCCATGGGCCGCACCCGCGGATTGGCATGGTAGCCACTTCGGTACTGGGGGTGGTGGGCGCGAAAGCGCTGCGGGATCAGCACCTCGATCGGCTGGCCCAGAAGCTCCTGCCGTGCAAAGCCAAACACGGTTTCGGTTTGCGAGTTGACCAACTCTATCCTGCCCTGTGCGTTGACTATGACCATGGCGTCCGGTGCCGACTCCAGCAGGTCGCGCATCAGCCTTTCGGTGTGCACGCGCTCGGTCACGTCGCGGACTACGCACAAGGTCATGGGGCCGATGTTGCCGCGCAGGGGGCTGAGCATGACGTCCACGGAAAATTCGCTGCCGTCCTTGCGCAGACCCGCCAACTGCAGTCCCTGGCCACCCATGGCGCGCGGGTGGGGGGACTCACCGTAGTGCTCACGGTGACCGATGTGCTGTCGTCTGCGGTGCTTGGGAACCAGGGCTTCGATCATTTGCTGATCAAGCTCGCCTGATGCATAGCCAAACAAGGTACAGGCCTGGGCGTTGGCTTGCACGATGAGCCCCTGTGGATCGACCACCAGGAGCCCGTCGGGCGACGAGTCGAATGCCTGTTGGTAGTACTCCATATGTGCTTCCTCTCCC
>JAFEES010000156.1 GCA_018240995.1 Pseudomonadota bacterium
ACTCACCCACTCACCCACTCACCCACTCACCCACTCACCACTCACCACTCACCACTCACCACTCACCCAGCCACCTCCACCAGCCGCCCCTGCCCCGTCAAGAACGCCGCCCCCACTGCCTCGCCGGCCACCTGGGCCTGCACGGCCTGGCGGTAGCGCTGCAGTTGGGCGATGAGATCGGGCTGCTGCTGCGGGTCGCTGGCGCTCTTGTAGTCCAGCACCCACCAGCGCGCGCCGGCGCGCGCCTGGCGCAGGCACACCAGGCGATCCAGGCGCAGGCTTTGGCCCTGGTGGTTCAGGGGCGCCTCGTTCAGCGCCAGCTCCAGCAGATCCTCGTCCCAGGCCCAGGCGCCCTCGCCGTTCAATATGGCCTGGGCCATGGTGGCGGCCTGCTGCGCCGCATTGGGCGGCAGGGCGTATTCGCGCGCCAGCCGGGCCAGGCGCGTGGCGCCAAAGCCCTGGCTGCGCGCCTCGTCCAGGGGCAGGCCGAGCACGCCCACCTGCTCCAGCAGCGCATGCATGGCCTGGCCCTGGCGCGAGGCCAGGCTGTCGGGCTCCGTTGCAGGCGCCTGGTTGGGCTGCGCGCCCTCACCCCTGCCCTCTCCCAGAGGTAGCGGGAGTAAACCCGGCACAGCTGATCGCCCTCGCCCCTGCGGGGAGAGGGAGGGGTGAGGGGCTTGTGGGCCGTTTCCATCCTCTGCCACAGACAGGCGCGGCAGCTCCAGCAGGGTGATGGGCGCATCGGCCGCGGCCTGGGCGGCGGGGCCCTCGGGGGCGGCGGTGTCGGCCTGCATCAGCGGCGCCAGGCGCGCCCACCAGCTGCCGGGATTGGCCTTTTGCGACTGCACGCAGGACAGCACCAGCCGCTGCCTGGCCCGCGTGATGGCCACGTACAGGCTGTTGAGCGCCTCGCGCTGGCGCTCGGCCTGATCCTGGGCCAGGGTGTCCTGGGCGCTGGGCGGGGGGCGCGATTCGCTGGCCAGGAAGATGAAGCGCCGGGGCAGCTCCTGCTCGCCCGGCCAGTCCACCAGCACGGCCATGGTTTCGGCTTTTTTCGGCTGCCCGTCGCTGTCCAGCAGCAGCACGCTGTCGGCCTCCAGTCCCTTGGCGCCATGCACCGTCAGCAGGCGCACGGCCTCGGCATCGGCGCGCGCGGGCGCCTTGATGCCGCCTTTTTTCAAGGCACGCACAAAGGCATAGGGCGTGAGGTAGCGCCCGCCGTCCTGCTGCAAGGCCGCGCCCAGCAGCGCGCGCAGATTGGCCAGCACGCTGGCGCGCTGCGGCGCGGGCGCGGCGGCGGCAAAGCGCGCCAGCACGTCGCCATGCGCGTAGATGGCCTGCAGGGCGTCGTGCGGGGGCAGCTCGGCCACCCAGCCTTTGTATAGGGCCAAATCACGCCCTATCGCTTGATGGTCGGGCGCTAAAAGCTCTTTGTTTTGTAGCAAATCAAACCACGCCTCGCCGGCGCTGCCCTGGCGCAGCAGCGCCAGTTGGGTCAGCAGTGCGTCGCCCGCGCCAAACAACGGCGACTTGAGCGCGCGCGCCAGCGACAGGTCGTGCGCGGGCGAGACCAGCGCGTCCAGCAGCGCGACGATGTCCTGCACCTCGGGCGCGTCGGCCAGGTCGGCCTTTTCGGGTTGCACGCAGGGGATGTGCAGCGCGCGCAGGGCCTCCTCCATGCGTGCCAGGCGCTCGCGCTGGCGCGCCAGGATCATGATCTCCTTGGGTGCCACGCCGGCGGCAAGCTGCGCCGCCACCCAGCGCGCGGCCTGCGCGCTCTCGGCCATGCGCAGGGTTTCCTCGGCCTCGTGGCGCGGCTCGGTCAGGCTGTCGCGCCAGGCCAGCGGGTCGGCCGCCAGCCCCGCTGCCTGGGCATCGTCCTTGGTGATGGGCGGCAGGCGCAGCAGCTCGCCCGCGTCCTTCGATTCGGTGGTGTGGTCGCGAAAACCGCTGTATTCCTGCTGCGCCTGCGCGGCCTGCATGGCGGTGTTGACGACGCCGATCACCCCCTGCGCATTGCGCCGCGTGTGGTCGCAGGCCAGCAGGTCGCCGCCCAGGGCCGTCTGCACAAAGGCCTGGGCGGCCTTGAAGACCTGCGGCTCGGCGCGGCGGAAGCGGTAGATGCTTTGCTTGGGGTCGCCGACGATGAACACGCTGGGCGGCTGCTGCCCACCGCCCGCGCCCGCGTAGCCGGCAAGCCAGGCGTGCAGGGCCTGCCATTGCAGCGGGTTGGTGTCCTGGAATTCATCGACCAGCAGGTGGCGCACGCGCGCGTCCAGGCGCTCTTGCACCCAGCCCGACAGCACCGGGTCGGACAGCATCACCAGGGCCGTGCGCTCCACGTCGTTCATGTCCACCCAGCCGCGCTCACGCTTGAGCTCGGCAAAGCAGGCGATCAGGCGGCGCGTGAGGCGGGCGATGCGTTGGTGGTACAGCCAGGCGTCGTGCTGGCGGCAGGCATTGCGCACCGCCTCGGCCTCGTTCTGCGCGGTGGTCACCGCGTCTGGGCGCGACTTGCCGAAGGTGCGCGGCGTGCCCTGGCCATCGTCGGTGAACAGCGCCACCAAAACGCCATCCCAGTCATTGGCCTGCAGCGCGGCAGTCAGTTCAGCGCCCTTGGCGGCAAAGCTTTTTGCCAGCGGCGCCAGGGCCTGCGCCGCGTCTTCCAGCATGGCGCGCCCGGCCGCGCGTTGCAGCAGCCAGTCGCTGGGGTGATCCACCCCCGCCAGGCGCGGGTAGTAGCCCGCAAACGGCGGCACCGATGCCGCCACGATGCCCGCCGCGTCCGCCAGATCGAACTCCACGCGCTTGTCCAGCGCCGCCTCCAGCGCCTTGTGCGTCTGAAAGCGGCCATGGCTGGCAATGAGGGCCGCGTAGTCCGCGCGCAGGGCGGCATCCTGAGCGACGGCCTGCAAAAACGGCCGCCAGACCTCGGCCTTGGCCTGGTCGTCATCCTCCAGCAGATCGTAGGCCAGCGGCAGGCCGCGCTCCTGCAGCACCGCCAGCGGAGCCGTGCCCAGCAGCGCGGCAAACCAACTGTGGAAGGTGCGGATCTGCATGGGGCGGCTGCTGGTGAGCAGCGTTTGATACAAATTCTGTAGCGGCTCACGCAGATCCACAGCGCGCTGCGGCTCGATTCCACGCGCAAGCAGCTCCTCTTGCAGCTTCTCGGGCGTGGCGCGGGCAAACGCCTCCAGCCATTCCTGCAGGCGCTGGCGCATCTCGCCCGCGGCCTTCTTGGTGAAGGTAATCGCCAATATCTCGTGCGGCTGGCTGCCAGCCAGCAGCGCGCGCAGGATGCGCGAGACCAGCATCCAGGTCTTGCCCGCCCCCGCGCAGGCCTCCACCGCCACGCTGCGCGCGGGGTCGCAGGCGATGGCGTAGAAGGCTTCGCGGGGGATGGGGTGGGTGTTGTGGGTGTAGGCGGGTGGGTGGGGCATGAGGGAGCCGGAAATGACCGATCAAGTGGCCAGATAGGGATGCATCTGCAGCCAGCGCCGCCCAAGAGGGGTGAGGCGGTAGCGCTGGCTGCGGCTGTTGGGTTTGTCGGGCAGGGTCATTTCGATGGCGCCCTGTTCCAGCGCGGGCAGAAGATAGGTCTTGCGGAAGTGGTCATAGCGCCCGATCCGGCAAGCCGTTCGCCCTGAGCTGAATCCAGCCGTTCGCCCTGAGCTGAATCCAGCCGTTCGCCCTGAGCTTGTCGAAGGGCTGCTTGATCCGTCGACGAACGAGCCAAGCGCGAAACCTCGCTCCAATCACCGCGCATCATCGCCTCCTTCTTTCTCCGGCTCCATCCTTTGATTTGCTGTTCAGAGGACAAGGCTTCTTCGCGCGTGGCGCATGGTTGGGAAAAAACCAGCTCTATGGGGCGACGTTTGAACGTGTAGCAACTCGAAATGGCGCCGGATTGGTGTTCAGCAATACGCCGATCAAGATCGTCGGTATGCCCCGTGTAATAGCTTCCATCTGCACAGCGAACGATGTACACCAAAAATGGTTTCATACCTGCGTCCGGCCATGATGGGCCATGTGCCTGCCAAGGTGATCCGAGTCCCGTTTGCGATGGTTCGTGCCCCGTTCGTGGTGAGCTTGTCGAACCACGGCCTGCCCTTCGACAAGCTCAGGGCGAACGGGGTTGAGCATGACGAGCACAGCCTCGAAATGGCCGATCACCAGCCGATCACTGGTCTGGCAGACCGTCTTTGTCAGTTTGTGATGCGTCACGCCCCGTTCGTGGTGCGTCACGCCCCGTTCGTGGTGCGTCACGCCCCGTTCGTGGTGAGCTTGTCGAACCACGATCTGCGCATCGATATGGCGGATGCCATCAAACGTGACCTGGTGCTGGATGCGGATGCTTGCGGTCGATCCAGCGGTAGATGGAGTCGCGCGTGACGCCCAGATGCTCGGCAATCTGGTCTACGGACACCCATGGTTCAGCAGTCATGGCAATGCTCCGTCAGCAGAGGTTCAGATGGCATAAAGTAGGTTTCGATCGTAGAGATTCGAATTTATCAGGCTGCAGGACACCAGGGGAAAGGCCGACACCCAAGGCTTCATCGATCACCCTGCCCCGAAAGCCGAATGGACAACACGGCTACTCCCAAAAATCCTTGCGGCACAGCCCCCGCGCCGCGCACCAGTCGCAGATGCTGCCCTCGCCCAGCGCGGGCAGCGGCGCGCCCTGGGCGATGCGGTCGAAGTCCTGGCGGATGCCGGCGAGCAGCAGGTCGCGCAGCAGGGCCACATCGGGCGCCTCATGGGTCTTGGTCTCGCCGCGTTCGCCCACGTTGACGTAGGCGGCGCGCAGGGGCTGAGCGGCTTCGCCCTGCATCAGGGCCGCGTAGAAGGCCAGCTGCGTGTCTTCGGTGCCCTCGGCCACGCGGGCCTTGGTCTTGTTGTTGTCCTCGGTCTTGTAGTCGATGACCAGGGTGGCGCCCTGGCCCTCGGGCGTGGGCGCGTGGTCGATGCGGTCTAGCTTGCCCACCAGCAGCACCTCGCCCCGCGCCAGCGCCAGGCTGTGCTGCCTGTCCTGCTCGGCCTGCGCGAATTGCGCGCCCGCGGCCTCATGGTCGGCCAGCCAGCGCAGGTAGCCTTCGCGCAGCTGCGGCCAGCCGCTGGCGTAGGGCAGGAAGTCGCCTTCGCCCAGGCCTTGTTCGCGCTGCAGTTGCTGGGCGCAGTCATCCAGGCGCTGGCGGCGCTCGTCGCCGTCTTGCGTGGGCGCGGCCAGCAGCGATTCATGAAAGCGCTGCAGCACCGCGTGCAGCCAGTTGCCGAAGTCGCGTTTGTCGAGTTCCGCCTCCAGCTCGTCCACCTCTTTCAGGCCCAGCTGGCGCAGGGCGTAGAAGCGGTAGGGGCAGGCGCGCAGGTCGGCATAGGCCGAGGCCGACAGCTGGGCCACCGGCAGCCGCGCGCCCACGGGCTGCGGGCGCGGCGTGGGCGCGGGGGCCACGCTGCGCGCCACGCGGCCGTCGGTGCTGGCGCCGGCCTGCTCGACCGCGGGCAGGGCCAGCACCAGGGGGCTGGCCAGCAGGGGCTCGCCGCCTTCGCTGGTGCGCCACAGCACGTCCACACAGGGTGTTTGCAGGGCAGCGCCCCAGGCGGCGCGCTGGGCGGCCTCCAGCGTCGCGCGCGTGGGCAGCGCCAGCGATTGGCGCTGCACGCTGGTCCACTGCCCCGGTGGCTCGGGCGCGGCCTGCAGGCGTTTTTCGTCGCAGCCGGGCAGCACCAGGGCAGCGAAGGGGCGCGCCAGCAACTGCGGCAGGGGCACGACGACCACGTCGGCGCCGACCGACAGCTCCCAGGCCGGCTTGTAGCGCGCGGCCTCCAGCACCTGGTCGGCCCAGTGGCTGAAGTCTTGCAGCGCCAGCCTGCGGCCCGCGCCCTGCACGGCGTCGAAGTCCTGCTGCTGGCCGTCGAGCAGGTGCAGCTCCAGCAGCACGCGGGCGCCGGCATCGTCGGCCTGCAGCGCCGGCCATTGGCCGCTGGCATGCAGGGCCGCGCGCAGCGCCTGCAGCCACTGGGCCAGGGTGCGCGCGGCGCGCAGGGACTCGCGCAGCGCATCCACGGCCTGCATGGTGCGGGCGATGGCGGCGACATGCGGCCGCTGCGCCGCATCGCGCTCGGCCTGGGCCACGGCGGCGCTCCAGCGGCCGGCGCCGCTCTTGCGCAGCCAGGCCTCCAGGGCGCGGGCGTCACGGCCGTCCATGGCGGGGGCGAGCTTGAGCCAGTCGAGCACCGCGTCGCAGCTGGCCGAGTAGGCGCAGGCGCGCAGCAGCGCCATCACCTGGGCCGCCGCGCGGGTGGTGGACAGGGTCCAGCCGTTTTCATCGCGCACGCGCTGGCCGCTGCCGGCCAGCAGGGCGCCGATGCGGCGCACCAGGGCGCGGTCGGTGCTGGCCAGGGCCACCGGCGTGCGCCGCGCCTGCACATGGGCCAGCACGCAGGCGGCGGCGCGCTGGGCCTCGTCCTCGGCGTCCTGCGCCTGGTGCAGGGTGATGTGCGCGGCTGCCAGCTGCGGTTGCGTTGGTGCTTGCCACAGGGTCAGGGTGAGCGCCGCATCGCCCCAGGCGGCGCACAGGCGGTGTGCCAGCGCGTCGGGCTGAAAGCCCTCCAGCAGCACCAG
>JAFEES010000157.1 GCA_018240995.1 Pseudomonadota bacterium
CCTGGCGCTGGGGGGAGGATGCGAGCTGTCGGTCTACAGCGCGCGCCGCGTGGCCCACATGGAAAGCTACATGGGCCTGGTGGAAGTGGGCGTGGGCCTGGTGCCAGGCGCCGGCGGCCTGACCTACATCGCCCGCCGCGCGGCCGAGAACGCCGCCAAGAGCACCGGCAAGGACATCCTGCCCTTCCTGAGCGAAGGCTTCACCGCAGCCGCCATGGCCAAGGTGGGCATGAGCGCCATCGAATCGCGCAAGCTCGGCTACCTGCTCGATAGCGACATCATCGTGCCGCACAGGGACGAGCTGCTCTTCGTCGCCATCAACGAGGCCAAGGCCATGGCCGTGGGCGGCTGGCGCGCGCCACTCAAGCGCCTGTTCCCGGTGGCGGGGCGCAGCGCCATCGCCACCATCAAGGCGCAGCTGGTGAACATGCGCGATGGAGGCTTCATCAGCGCCTACGACTTCAAGATCGCCGCGATGATTGCCGAGGTGGTCTGCGGCGGCGACGTGGACGCGGGCAGCCTGGTGAGCGAGGAATACCTGATGGCTTTGGAGCGCAAGGTGTTCTGCCACCTGATCGGCCAACCCAAGACGCATGAGCGGATCTTGGGCATGCTGAATACGGGCAAGCCGGTGCGCAATTGAAGCTTTAGGCCATGGTGCACAACCACCCTCACCCCAACCCTCTCCCGCCAGCGGGAGAGGGGGAAAAACCGGAAACCATGTCTGGTGCTGCCAACTCCCTCTCCCGCGAGCGGGAGAGGGCAGGGGTGAGGGTGGCAAACGCTCGCACATTGCGGGCCAGTGGCACAGATGCAGAAAAGGCGCTCTGGCGCCACCTGCGTGCGCGCCAGTTGAACGGCCAAAAGTTTCGCCGCCAACACCCAATTGGCTCCTACATCGCAGACTTTGCCTGCGTGGAAAGCAAACTGGTGGTGGAGCTGGACGGTGGGCAGCATGCGCAGGGGCAGGCCCCGGCATATGACGGACGCCGCACGCAATTCATCAATAACCAGGGGTGGCAGGTCTTGCGATTCTGGAACCACGAGGTGCTGACCGAGCCTGCAGCGGTACTGCAAGCGATTGCGCTGGCACTGAGTCACCCTCACCCCCACCCTCTCCCGCCAGCGGGAGAGGGAGTGAAACCATAAGGACATTGGTCATGAAACAAGTACAAGACGCCTACATCGTTGCCGCCACGCGTACGCCCATCGGGCGTTCGGGCCGGGGCTACTTCAAGAACACCCGCCCGGACGACCTGCTGGTCGCCGCCATCCGCGGCGCCATGGCGCAGGTGCCGGGGCTGGATCCCAAGGCCATCGAGGACTCCATCATCGGCTGCTCCTTCCCCGAGGGTGAGCAGGGCATGAACATGGCGCGCATCGCCATGGGCCTGGCCTTCGACCACCCCGTGGGCGGCGTGACGGTGAACCGCTTTTGCGCATCCGGCGTGACCGCCATCCAGATGGCGGCCGACCGCATCCGCGTGGGCGAGGCCGATGTGCTCATCGCCGGCGGCGCCGAGTCCATGAGTCTGGTGCCCATGGGCGGCAACAAGCCATCCTTCAACCCGGAGGTGTTCGCCAAGGACGAGAACGTGGGCATTGCCTACGGCATGGGCCTGACCGCCGAGAAGGTGGCGCAGCAGTGGAAGGTCTCGCGCGAGGCGCAGGACGCGTTCGCGCTCGAATCGCACCTGCGCGCCATCCGCGCCCAGCAGGCGGGCGAATTCACGGACGAGATCACCCCCTTCGAGATCGTCGAGCGCAGCCCCAACCTGGCGACCGGCGAGGTCGTCACCAAGACGCGCAGCGTGAACCTGGACGAGGGCCCGCGCCCCGACACCTCGCTTGAAGGCCTGGCCAAGCTCAAGCCCGTGTTCGCCGCGCGTGGCTCGGTCACGGCCGGCAACAGCAGCCAGACCAGCGACGGCGCCGGCGCGCTGATCCTGGCCAGCGAAAAGGCCGTCAAGCAGTTCGGCCTGACGCCGCTGGCGCGCTTCGTCAGCTACGCCGCGCGCGGCGTGCCGCCCGAGATCATGGGCATTGGCCCCATCGAGGCGATTCCCGCCGCGCTGCGCTACGCCGGCCTGCAAAGCCAGGACATTGGCTGGTACGAGCTCAACGAGGCCTTCGCCGCCCAGTCGCTGGCGGTGATCAACACCCTGGGCCTGGATGCGGCCAAGGTGAATCCCATGGGCGGCGCCATCGCCCTGGGCCACCCGCTGGGCGCCACCGGCGCCATACGCGCCGCCACCGTGGTGCACGCGCTGCGCCGCCACAAGCTGAAGTACGGCATGGTCACCATGTGCGTGGGCACGGGCCAGGGCGCGGCCGGCATCTTCGAAAGCCTTTGAGGCCAGGGTCGCCCGCATGACGCGGGCCCCGCCCCAAACCGTGCACACTTGGGCGCCATGACTCACGCCACACATCCCTTCGACGACGCGCTGGCGCTTGACCCCGGCGCGCCCGACCACTTCGGCGGCCGCACCACGCCCGGCTACTGGAACATGGTCGGGCCCTACGGCGGCATCACCGCGGCCGCGCTGCTGCAGGCGGTGCTGCGCCACCCGCTGCTGCTGGGCGAGCCGCTGTCGCTCACCGTGAACTACGCCGCGGCGGTGGCCGAGGGGCCGTTCACCGTGCAGGCCACGCCGGTGCGCACCAACCGCTCCACCCAGCATTGGCTGGTGCTGCTGCAGCAGGCCGGCGCCGGTGACGAGGCGCTGGTGACCACCACCGCCACGGTGGTCACGGCGGCGCGGCGCGAGACCTGGAGCGCGGCGGACACGCCCATGCCCACCGTGCCCGCGCCGGTGCAGTGCCAGCGCGTGCCACCGGGGACCCGCGTGGAATGGTTCAACCGCTATGAGATGCGCCCCATTACCGGCGCCATGCCCACGCAGTGGGACGACAGCGACCATGGCAGCCTGACACAGTTGTGGCTGCGCGACGCGCCGGCGCGCCCGCTGGACTTCGCGGCCCTGGCCGCCATGTGCGACGTGTTCTACCCGCGCGTGTGGCTGCGCCGCGCGCGCCGCGTGCCGGCGGGCACGGTGTCCATCAGCGTGTACTTTCATGCCGGCGGCGCGCTGCTGGCGCAGACCGGCGCCGGCTATCTGCTGGCCCAGGCGCGCGCGCAGGAGTTTCGCAACGGGTTTTTCGACCAGTCGGCCCAGCTGTGGAACGAGGCCGGCAGCCTGCTGGCCACCAGCCACCAGATCGTTTACTACAAGGAATGACCCCCATGAGCAGCACGCCAGACATGCTGGTGCACACCGAGGCCGGCATCACCACGCTGACCTTCAACCGCGCCGACAAGAAGAACTCCATCACCGAGGCCATGTACGCCGCCATGGCCGATGCCTTGGCGCAGGCCGCGCAGGACGCGGCCGTGCGCTGCGTCGTGTTCCAGGGCGACATGGCCATCTTCAGCGCCGGCAATGACATTGGCGACTTTCAGCAGCAGGCCGCGGGCGGCGCCGGGGCGCAGGCCGGCCAGGACGCGGGCGAGCGCCCGGTGTGGCGCTTCCTGCGCCTGCTGGCCGCCTTCCCCAAGCCGCTGGTGGCCGCGGTGTGCGGCCCGGCGGTAGGCATTGGCACCACGCTGCTGCTGCACTGCGACCTGGTCTACGCGGGCGATAACGCCGCGTTCTCGCTGCCCTTCGTGAACCTGGGCCTGTGCCCCGAAGCAGCATCCAGCCTGCTGTTGCCGCAGATGCTGGGCTACCACCGCGCGGCCGAGGCGCTGCTGCTGGGCGAGCCCTTCATGGCCGAGGCGGCGCTGGAGGTGGGCCTGGTGAACCGCGTCGTGCCCCCGGCCGAATGCAACGCCCTGGCACAGGCCCAGGCGCGCAAGCTGGCCGCCAAGCCCCTGTCGGCGCTGATGGAGACCAAGCGCCTGATGAAGGCCGGCCAGGCGCCCCTGGTGCAGGCGCGCATGCAGGAGGAGGGCGCGAGCTTCGCCCGCCTGATGGCCGGCCCCGCCGCCAAGGAGGCCTTCACCGCCTTCATGCACAAGCGCCGCCCTGACTTCAGCCAGTGCTGATGGTTAGCCGGGCGTTGGGCGTTGGGCGTTGAGCGTGGAGCGTGGAGCGTGGAGCGTGGAGCGTGGAGCGTGGAGCGTGCTTTGATGCAAAATTCATAGCATGCTACGCGCTTGCTGTTTGATGCTGCAAACCATGCAAGCACATGCTACGAACGAGCGGTTTGGTTACCGTTCTTGCGCAATGCCCGGGGTTTTGCCTGCGCGCAACTTCTAGGATGCGGGGGTGTTTCACCAGGAGATCCGAACCCATGGCCGTGCAAAACCCCTTCTTTGGCAAGCGTGACAACGATGCGTTCCAGACCCGCCAACCCTCGCCCGTGCTGGGCGGCAACAGCGCGACCGGCACCACCAGCAGCAACCCCAGCACCAGCAGCAGCATGACCACCAGCAAACCGGCAGCATCGAGCACCACCGAAGGCGGGGGCAGCAAGCTCACCGTGGGCCCCAACATCAAGCTCAAGGGTGTGGAGATCACCGACTGCGACACCCTGGTGGTGGAGGGCACGGTGGAGGCAACCATGGATTCGCGCGTCATCCAGATCACCGAGCAGGGCGCGTTCCGCGGCACGGCCGAGATCGACATTGCCGAGATCCACGGCGAGTTCGACGGCTCGCTCACCGTGCGCGAGAAGCTGGTGATCTTCAGCACCGGCAAGGTCACGGGCAAGATCCGCTACGGCAAGGTGGTGATCGAGGAGGGCGGCCAGCTGTCGGGCGAGATCTCGGTCGGCGTGGGCGGCGCGCGTGCGCCAGCGGCGTCCACGGCTGCCGCCGCGACCAGCACCGGCAGCAGCAGTGCGGCATCGGCGGCCACTTTGGCGACAGCCTGACCTAGGCCGCCGGCGATCGGCCTGCTATCCGCTGCGCAGCAGCAGCGCGTACACCGCCGTGCCGCCGTAGCCCAGGCCCAGGGCGGCGCACACCAGGTACAGCATCACGCTGACCCAGTACCGCAGCGGCTCGGCATCGCGTTCAAAAGTACGCCAGCCGCGCGGCTGGCGCACCTCGCCGCTGCGCAGCGCCTGCCGTACCAGGTGCAGGCACCAAGCCCCGGCGCCCAGCAGCAGCACGGCCCAGGGCATCATGCGGGTGCCTGCGCACGCGGTATCGGGCGTGGCCGCCCTTGGTCGTCAATGGCCACATAGGTCAGGCGCGCCTCGGTGACCTTCACATGCCGGCCCTGGGAGCGTATGTGCTCGGCGTAGACCTCCACCTGCACGGTGATCGAAGTGTTGCCCACCCGCGCCACGCTGGCAAAGAACGACAGCAGGTCGCCCACGCGCACTGGCTGCTTGAAGATGAACTCGTTCACCGCCACCGTGGCCATGCGCCCCTGGATCAGGCGCGCCGGCAGCACCGAGCCGGCCAGATCCACCTGCGCCATGACCCAGCCGCCGAAGATGTCGCCATTGCCGTTGGTGTCGGCCGGCATGGGGATGACCTTGAGCACCAGCTCCTTGTCGGTGGGTAGTTCGGTGACGGCGCTGAGGCGATCCTGGGACATGGGCACAATCTCTGGTTTGTATTGACTCAAGCGATTGTCCTCCATGCGCCGCCAAGGCGATTCCTCGCCCCCCCTGCCTGCGGCCGCAGAGCCCAGAACCCGTTCCGACGCCGCGACGCTGGCGCGGCTGCTACCCTATCTGTGGCAATACAAATGGCGCGTGGTGGCGGCCATTGCCTTCATGGTGGGGGCAAAGATAGCCAACGTGGGCGTGCCGCTGCTGCTGAAACGCCTGGTGGACGCCATGACCATCCCGCCCGGGGGCGCGGCGGCGCTGCTGGTCGTGCCCGTGGGCCTGCTGCTGGCCTATGGCGCGCTGCGCCTTACCAATTCGCTGTTCAACGAGCTGCGCGAGCTGGTGTTCGCCAAGGCCACGCATGGCGCGGCGCGCGCCATCGCCTTGCGCACCTTCGAGCACCTGCACTCTTTGAGCCTGCGCTTTCACCTGGAGCGCCAGACCGGCGGCATGACGCGCGACATCGAGCGCGGCGTGCGCGGCATCGAGTCCATGGTGTCGTTCGCGCTGTTCAACATCGTCGCCACGCTGGTCGAGGTGCTGCTGGTGCTGGCCGTGCTGGCGACCCGGTTCGACGTCTGGTTCGCCGTCATCACGCTCACGGCCCTGGTGCTGTACATCGCCTACACCGTGGGCGTGACCGAGTGGCGCATACAGTTTCGCCGCCAGGCGAACCAGTTCGACTCGGCGGCGCACAGCAAGGCCATCGACTCGCTGCTGAACTACGAGACCGTCAAGTACTTCAACAACGAAGCCTTCGAGGCGCGCCGCTACGACGAGAGCCTGGAAAAGCTGCGCCTGGCGCAACTGAAGGCGCGCAGCTCGCTGGGCCTGCTCAACACTGGCCAGCAGCTGATCATCGCCGTGGGCCTGGTGGCCATGCTCTGGCGCGCCACCGAGGGCGTGGCCGCCGGCCGCATGACGCTGGGCGACCTGGTCATGGTCAACGCCTTCATGATCCAGATCTACATCCCGCTCAACTTCCTGGGCGTGATCTACCGCGAGATCAAGCAGAACCTGACCGAC
>JAFEES010000158.1 GCA_018240995.1 Pseudomonadota bacterium
GGCCGACAACGTCTGGCGCATCGACTTCCAGCTCGGCTGGGACGCCGATCCCGAGGCCGAGAAAAAGCCCGAGAACGTCATTCCACGCATCAAGGCCATGCTGGGCGACGAGCGCGAGTTCGAGCTCGAATGGGTCAGCGTCTATACCTTCCAGTGCCGGCGCATGGGCCGGTTCAACCACAAGCGCGTGCTGTTCGTGGGCGATGCGGCGCACCAGGTCTCGCCCTTCGGCGCACGCGGGGCCAACAGCGGCATCCAAGACACCGACAACCTGGCCTGGAAGCTGAAACTGGTCATCGACGGCAAGGCGCCCGCGTCGCTGCTGGACAGCTATAGCAGCGAGCGCTGCTACGCCGCCGACGAGAACATCATGAACTCCACGCGCTCCACCGACTTCATCACGCCCAAGAGCCGGACCAGCAAGGCCTTTCGGAATGCCGTGCTGGAGCTGGCGCAGGACTACCCGTTTGCCCGCGCCCTGGTCAACTCCGGCCGCCTGTCGGTGCCCAGCTGGCTGGTCGACTCGCCCCTGAACACGCCCGACGAAGACGGCTTTGCCGGCAACATGGTGCCTGGCGCGCCCATGGACGACGCGCCCATCACCGGCGGCAAGACCGCCTGGCTGCTGGGCGACATGGACACGCGTTTTCACCTGCTGCACTACGTGGAAGATGCCAGCGCGCTGAGCGCACAACAGGCCCAGGCCCTGGCCGGCCTGGCCGACCACCCCATAGCCGTGCACCCCATCGTGGTGACCCAGCGCGGCACGGCCCCTGCCGGTCTGGCCACGCTGATCGACGCCCAGGGCGCGCTGCGCGAGCGCTACGACCTGCAGCCCGGCACCAGCTACCTGCTGCGCCCGGATCAGCATGTGGCGGCGCGCTGGCGCCAGTACGACGCCGCCAAGGTGCGCGCCGCCGTGAACCGCGCCACCGGCAACGTCTAAAACCAAAGGAGACAACCATGAGCCTGAACACCCAGCCCAACCTGCGCGAGCCCGGCAAGCGCTACTTCCAGGCTTACTCGCCCGGCGACGATTTCTACGAGGCCCTGATCGACACCCACCAGGGCCTGTCCGACGAGCAAAGTGCCGCCGTGAACGCGCGCCTGATCCTGCTGCTGGCCAACCACATCGGCGACATCACCGTGCTGCGCGAGGCCCTGGCCATTGCGCGCAAGCCCTTCAACAACTGACCCACCACCCAAGGAGACAACCATGGCCTTTCTCAACGGCGTACACCATGTCGCCTACCGCTGCAAGAATGCAAAAGAAACCGTGGAGTGGTACCAGAAGTACCTGGATGCCAACTTCATCCTCGCCATTGCCGAAAACGAAGTGCCCTCCACCAAGGAGCCCGACCCCTACATGCACATCTTCATCGACATCGGCGGCGGCAACATCCTGGCCTTCTTCGAGCTGCCGACCAAGGCGCCGATGATCGCCCCGTCGGACGCCAACACGCCATCGTGGACGCAACACCTGGCGCTCAAGGTCGATTCGGTCGAGACCATGATGAAGGTCAAGGCCAAGATGGAGGCCGACGGCATCGAGGTGGTGGGCCCGACCAACCACACCATCTTCCAGTCGATCTACTTCCGCGACCCCTCGGGCCACCGCCTGGAACTGGCGGCCAACACCTCCACGCCGCAGATGGACAAGGCGCTGGACGACGTGAAGTGGGACATGCTCAACGAGTGGGATCGCACCAAGCAGGCCCCCACCCATGCCCGCTGGATGCACGACGGCTCGGGCCGCGTGGGTCCGCACTGACGCGCCACTGACGCGGCGCTGACCGCTGCCAGCTGCCCCCAGGCCGCGCACGGATGCCCAGGCAACGTGCGCCGGGGACGGCTGTGCCCGCGGCACAGCCAAACCACCTTCACACCCGCAAAAAAAGCAGCCCCGCCCCCCCCCCCCGCCCGGCTGCACATACAGGAGACTTCCCCATGTCCCAGACACAGGGCACGCCGGCCGTTGACATAGGCCGTGCGCTGGATCACGGCCCCTTCAGCACCATGCAGAAAATGGTGGTGCTGATGGCGGCGCTGTCCATCATCCTCGACGGTTTCGACGGCCAGCTCATAGGCTTTGCCATTCCCGTCATCATGAAGGAATGGGGCATAGCGCGCAGCGCCTTTGCCCCGGCCGTGGCCACGGGCCTGGTCGGCATGGCAATTGGCAGCGCCTTCGCCGGCTACATGGCCGACCGCTTCGGGCGCCGGCTGGTGATCGCCGCCAGCGTGGCGCTGTTTGGCGCTACCACCATCGCCATCGGCTTCGCCCCGAACATCGAGGCTATTACCGCCCTGCGCCTCATCGCCGGCCTGGGCATAGGCGGCGCGCTGCCCAGCGCCTCCACGCTGACGGCGGAGTTCACGCCACTCAAATACCGCACCGTGGCCGTCACCGCCACCATCGTCAGCTACCCACTGGGCGGCATGCTGGCCGGCCTGTTCGCCAGCTTCGTGCTGCCCACCATGGGCTGGCGCGCCATGTTCTGGATTGGCGGCGCCCTGCCCCTGGCCTACAGCCTGGTGCTGCTGGCGCGCCTGCCGGAATCACCGCGCCTGATGGCACGCCACAGCGCGCAATGGCCCCAGTTGCGCGCCCTGCTGGCGCGCATGCAGCGCCCCACCGCGGCCGATGCCCGCTTCGTCGATGCCGCCGAGCAGTCCGCGGGCCAGAAGCAAAACGCCGGTTTTGGCGCGCTCTTCAAGGAAGGCCTGGCGCGCGATACGCTGGCCATCTGGATGGGCTTTTTCATGGTCATGCTGGCCTCCTACAGCGCCTTCAGCTGGCTGCCCTCCATGCTCACGGCCGAAGGCCTGCCGGTGGCCATGGCCAGCTCGGGCCTGACGGCCTACAACCTCGGCGGCGTGCTGGGTGCCCTGGGCTGCGCCTGGGCCATGTCGCGCTTTGGCTCGCGCTGGCCGCTGGTGCTGGCCTGCGCGGGTGCCGCCGCCAGCGCCCTGGCCCTGAAGGGCGTGGACTTCCACCGCGACGCCAGCCTGCTCATGATCGGCCTGGGTGTGCATGGCATGTTCGTCAACGGCGTGCAGGCCCCGATGTATGCGCTGTGCGCCCATGTCTACGCCACGCATATCCGCGCCACGGGCACCGCGGCGGGCCTGGCGTTTGGCCGCCTGGGCGCCATACTGAGCTCGTTTGCCGGCGCCGCCATCATCACCAGCAACGGGGCGGCCGGCTACCTGTCGCTGCTGGGCTATGCCATGCTGGCGGCGCTCGTGGCGCTGTTCCTGGTAAAGCGCCATATCCACAGCCAACGCGCCGGCGATGGCCCCCCCTCCAAGGTCAAGACGGCCTGAGCGCCGCACCCCGCAACACAAGGAAAGGACATACACCATGAAACTCGCAACCCTGAAGCAAGGCGGCCGCGACGGCACCCTGGTCGTCGTCAGCCGTGACCTGAAGCGCTGCCGCGCCGTGCCCGCCATCGCCCGCACCATGCTGGCCGCCATGGACGACTGGGCCACGGTCGAGGCGCAACTGCGCCAGGTCTACGAGGCCCTGAACAGCGGCGCCATCGAGGGCGAGGCCTTCGACCAGGGCGCCTGCCACTCGCCCCTGCCGCGCACCTGGCAATGGGCCGACGGCTCGGCCTACATCAACCATGTGGAGCTGGTGCGCAAGGCGCGCAACGCCGAGGTGCCCGAGAGCTTCTACACCGATCCGCTGATGTACCAGGGCGGCAGCGATGGCTTCATCCCGCCGCGCGGCAAGGTGCTGGGCAAAGAGGCCTGGGGCATTGACTTCGAGGCCGAGGTCACCGTGGTCACCGGCGACGTACCCCAGGGCGCCACGCCCGAGCAGGCCGCCAAGGCCATCCGCCTGGTGATGCTGGTCAACGACGTCAGCTTGCGCAATCTGATCCCGGCCGAGCTGGCCAAGGGCTTTGGCTTCTTCCAGAGCAAACCCGCCAGCGCCTTCAGCCCCGTGGCCGTCACACCCGACGAGCTGGGCGAGGATTGGAAGGACGCCAAGGTGCACCTGCCCCTGGTCGTGCACCTGAACGAGCAGCTGTTCGGCAAGCCCAACGCCGGCGTGGACATGACGTTTGACTTCGGCCAGCTGGTGGCCCATGTGGCCAAGACGCGCACGCTGTGCGCCGGCTCCATCGTCGGCTCGGGCACGGTGAGCAACAAGCAGGGCGACCTGTGGGGCTCGTCGATTGCCAACGGCGGCGTGGGCTACTGCTGCCTGGCCGAAGTGCGCACCTACGAGACCATAGAGCAGGGCAAGCCCGTCACCCCCTTCATGAAGCATGGCGACGTGGTGCGCATAGAGATGTTCGACGGCCAGGGCCAGAGCATCTTCGGCCGCATCGAAAACGAGGTGGACACGCATGGCGTCGCCTGAGCTCGCAACCCCGCCCAAGCGGCCGGCCACTGCGGCTGGCGCCGGTACGCCACAGGCCGGCGCACGCGCCCTGCCCCGGCTGTACTCGTACTTTCGCAGCTCCGCCGCCTACCGCGTGCGCATCGCCCTGGCCTTGAAGGGCCTGGCCTACGAAACCATCCCCGTGCATTTGGTCAAGGATGGCGGCCAGCAACACGGCAACGCCTACCGCAGCGCCAACCCGCAGGGGCTGGTGCCCGCCCTGCAACCGGCCGAGGGCGGCCCGGTGCTGGCGCAGTCGCTGGCCATCATGGAATACCTCGACGAGATCCACCCGGCACCGGCCCTGCTGCCCGCCGACGCCCTGGGGCGCGCCCGCGTGCGCGCCCTGGCGCAGATGGTGGCCTGCGAGATCCACCCGCTGAACAACCTGCGCGTGCTGCAGTACCTGACGCAGGAGCTGGGCGTGTCCGGCACGCAAAAGGACGCCTGGTACGCCCACTGGGTGGCCCTGGGCCTGCAGGCCATGGAAGAAACGTTGGTGCGCAGCAGCGACACCGGCCGCTTTTGCCACGGCGACACACCAAGCCTGGCCGACTGCTGCCTGGTGCCCCAGGTGTTCAACGCGCGCCGTTTCAACTGCGCCATGGAGGCCTACCCCACCATCACGCGCATCGTCGCCGCCTGCGAAGCGCTGCCTGCCTTCCAGCAGGCCGCGCCGGGTGTGCAGCCCGATGCGCAATAAGCCCTGGCCCGGTAAGCTGCATGCCGCCCGCGTGGCATGAAACCTGCGCGCCACGGCCACATCACTGCCGTCATCCCCGCGTAGGCGGGGATCCAGTGCTCCCCGCCGACCCCGCTGGATCCCCGCCTACGCGGGGATGACGATGGCAAAGCCAGGGGCGAGGCACAACGGCTTCACATCAATGATGCAGCCCCTGCTCGTCGGGCTCTTCGGTGGAGGTGCTGATGACGCTGGTCTGCTGGCCCTTGGCCTTGCGCCAGGCGTACAGGGCATAGCCCGACAGGCCATACAGCACGAAGATGCCGAACAGCACCGTGGGCGGGTGGATGTTGACCACGGCAATGCCCAGGGCGATGAGCACGATGGCGGCAAACGGCACGCTCTTCTTCATGTGCAGGTCCTTGAAGCTGTAGAACGGTACGTTGGTCACCATGGTCAGCCCGGCGTAGAGCGTGAAGCCAAACATCACCCAGGTGATGTGCGCCCAGCTCAGGCCCAGCACGCCCTGACCCGGGCGCACGCCGGCGTCGGTAAGCAGCCAGATGAAGCCCATCACCAGGGCCGCCGCCGCCGGTGAAGGCAGGCCCTGGAAGAAACGCTTGTCCACCACCCCGGTATTCACGTTGAAGCGAGCCAGGCGCAGCGCCGCGCAGGCGCAGTAGACGAAGGCTGCTATCCAGCCCCAGCGCCCCAGGCCCTGCAGCGCCCACATATAGGCGATGAGCGCCGGCGCGGCGCCGAAGGACACCATGTCCGAGAGCGAATCCATCTGCTCGCCAAAGGCGCTTTGCGTGTTCGTCATGCGCGCCACGCGGCCGTCCAGGCTGTCGAGCACCATGGCGCAGAACACGCCCAGGGCGGCCAGCTCGAAACGCCCGTTCATGGCCATGACGATGGCGTAGAAACCGCCAAACAGCGCCGCCAGGGTGAACAGGTTGGGCAGCACATAAATGCCCTTGCGGCGCTTGTGAATCAAGACCCCGGTGTTTTCGTTGGCTTCGTCGCCATCATGCATTCAATCGACCTCCAGCGCCCATCCAAAAAGCGCCAACAGCTATAAATATAATAGTTACGCCCAGGGCGCGAGAGGCAGCAGTGTAGCCCTTGCGGGCGCACGCAAAAAAGGCCACCGAGGTGGCCTTGGGTGCTGCGCCGGCGCGGCAGGTGCCGCGCCGCCGGCATCAGTTGCGGCTCTGATCGACCAGCTTGTTCTTGGCGATCCAGGGCATCATGGCGCGCAGCTGGGCGCCCACTTGCTCGATGGAGTGGGCGGCCAGGTTGCGGCGACGGGCCGTCATGCTGGGGTAATTCAGGCGGCCTTCCTGGATGAACATCTTGGCGTACTCGCCGTCCTGGATGCGCTTCAGGGCATTGCGCATGGCCACGCGCGACTGCTCGTTGATCACCTCGGGGCCGGTCACGTACTCGCCGTACTCGGCGTTGTTCGAGATCGAGTAGTTCATGTTGGCGAT
>JAFEES010000159.1 GCA_018240995.1 Pseudomonadota bacterium
TGGCGCCGAAGGCGTTCACATAGCCCTTCTTGGCGCCGCCGTTGACCTTCTCCCAGAGCTTTTCGGCGCCGCGCTTGGCCAGCGTGTACTCGGGCTGCAGGCTGCCGCGCAGGCGCACCACGTCGGCAGCGCTGTAGCCGCGCTTGACGCCCTTCCAGCGCGGGTTGTTGGCCCAGTCCTTTTCCAGGGCGGCGATTTGTTGCTCACGGCTCAGTTGTGCGTTCAGCGAGTTCGACATGGTTGCTCTCCAAAAAAAACTTTGAGGAATTGGCGGGCTCCGATGCGGGGCCCTTGGACGTAATTCTATGTCTTCTATAAGACCGCAATAAGCTCTTATGTCTTATATAAGATATAAATTTTCTTGTTTGAAATCAATGGTGTAGTTCGCCAATATCTCAATATGAAATTTTATTTCTCATATTGAGAAAAAATTCTGCGCTGCAACAAGACCAAAAATTCACCATGAGAAATTTCACTTTTGTATTATGAAATAAGCCCTCCGGGCTGCGGTCTTCCTTCAAGCCCCACGCCATCGCGGCATGTCCTGGCTTGTGCATGATGCGCGTCTTTGTCCATCTGCCAGCCGAAGTGAACGTCCCCAGCCGCCCCGTCGCCTATATGTGCCTCGCCCTCAGCATGTCGCTGGTGGGCAGTTATGTGGCCCTGTCCAAGCCCCTGGCCGCCGCATTGCCGGTCTTGCTGCTGGCCTGGATGCGCTTTGGCATCGGTGGGCTGGCCATGCTCGGCTGGCTCAAGAAACCGAGCGACGAGGCGCCTCTGACCACCCAGATCCGCGGCTTGCTGTTCCTGCAGTCGCTGCTGGGCAATTTCTTGTTCACCGTGTGCATGATCTACGGCGTGAGCCTGACCAGCGCCACCTCGGCCGGGGTGATCATGGCCTGTATTCCGGCCTGCGTGGCGGTGATGAGCTGGCTCTTCCTGCGCGAGCATGTGCCACCCCGCACCTGGGTGGCCGTGGCCTGCGCGGTCATCGGGATTGCTCTTTTTGCACTTGCAAAACCAGAGCAGGCAGCGCATGCCACCAGCGCCGTTGCACCAGAAAACAGCCAACACCTGCAGTGGCTGGGCTACGCGCTGCTGCTGTGCGCCTCGGTGTGCGAGGGGGCGTATTCCGTGATCGGCAAGAAGCTCACGGGCGCCATGGGGCCCAAGCGCATCACCGCGCTCATCAATCTGTGGGGCTTTTTGCTGTCCACCCCGTTCGGCCTGTATCTGGCCTGGGGCTTCGACTTTGCCACCGTGCCCTGGAGCATCTGGCTGCTGCTGCTGTTTTATGCCCTGGCGGCCTGCATGTGGACGGTGTGGCTGTGGATGACAGGCCTGCGCGCCGTGCCCGCGGCCCAGGGCGGCGTGTTCACCGTGCTGCTGCCGGTCAGTGCGGCGCTGGTGGGCGTGCTGGTGCTGGGCGAGCGCTTCACGCCGCTGCAGCTGCTGGCCTTTGGCCTGGCGCTGGCCAGCGTGGTGCTGGCCACCCTGCCCTCGCGCCTGGCGCTGCGCGTGGGGCGCTGAAACCGATCTACAGCTGTTGCGAGCTGACGACGATGCCGTCGGCGTCGGCATACAGCCAGTCACCGGGGCGCACCCACACGCCCTGGATCTGCACCGCCACCTCGGCCAGGCCCTCGCCGCGCTTTTCGGTGGGCAGGGGCATGAGGGCCAGGGCGCGTATGCCCAGTGGCTGGGCATTGAGCTCGGCCACGTCGCGCACGCAGCCGTTGACCACGATGCCGGCCCAGCCGTTGCGCGCCGCGCTGGCCGCCAGGTTGCCACCTACCAGCGCGCGGCGCATGGAGGCGCCGCCGTCCACCACCAGCACCCGGCCCTGGCCCGGGCGCTCCACGGCGACCTTTACCAGGGTGTTGTCCTCGAAGCACTTCAGCGTGCTGACCGGCCCGCTGAAGGCCGGCACACCGCCAAAGCACTGGAATACGGGCGGCAGCACCCAGAAGCTGCCGCTGTCATCGCCCTTGTGGGCATCGCACATGTCACAGGTGCTGAAGGCTGCTTTGCTCGTCATGGCGCATGGTCTCTCTGGTGGATGAAGGGGGCCTGCGGCGTACCGCCTGCGCATTATCGTGCTGGCGCCCCTGGGGATCGCAGGCAACAAATCGAGGCAAAAAAGAAACAATTTCCCTTGGAAGCGCGTTTTTTTGCCAGTAGCATCGTGCCAACCAGTGGAGCAGCAGGTTTTCGCTGGCGATACTTTTCATTTCCAAAGAGGACCGTACGACATGGCAACTGCTAAGACCGCGCCCGCAGCTCCCGCAAAGAAGCGCACCCCCAACGCCGCCTTCATGAAGCCCCTGACCCCCAGCCCCGCCCTGGCTGCCGTGGTCGGCGCCACGCCTTTGCCGCGCACGGAAATCATCAGCAAGCTGTGGGTCTACATCAAGGCCCACAAGCTGCAGGACGCCGCCAACAAGCGCATGATCAACGCCGACGCCAAGCTCAAGGAAGTCTTTGGCAAGCCCCAGGTGTCGATGTTCGAGATGGCCGGCCTGATCGGCAAGCACGTCAAGTAAGCACGCTGGCTGCCGCGCCGCTTGCGGCCCGGTCAGCGGTAAGAAGCCGGCCCTTCCAGGGTCGGTTTTTTTTCGCCCAGGTAGCGCGCTTGCGGTTTCCTACATGGCAGCAGGGATACAGAGCGAGAATGCGACGGATTCTCATTTATAATCCGCCCATCGCTTTCATAGCTGCCACCACCGCCTGCACCATGATCGTCTGTGTTTGCCGCCGCGTATCCGACCGTGAGATTGCACGCCATGCGCGCGCGGGCATGAGCTTTGACGAAATCCAGTTCGAACTCGGCGTGGC
This sequence comes from Pseudomonadota bacterium, assembly GCA_018240995.1. GTDB lineage: Bacteria > Pseudomonadota > Gammaproteobacteria > Burkholderiales > Burkholderiaceae_C > Alicycliphilus. The sequence continues at coordinate 2,836 of JAFEES010000159.1, forward strand.
CACGCAATGCGGGCGCTGCGAAGACTGTGCACGCGACGTCGTGGCGCAGTGCAACGCATCGCAGCCGGTGGCGGCCCTGTACAAGGAGGGCGCGCCCGCCACCACGGCGGCCGGCGCCTGCTGCGGCCAGCAAGGCAGGGCATGCAGCTGCTCCTGAGCCTGGCCGCAAGCCTGGTGATCGTCTTATGCTCGGTCTGGTGCATCCTGCGTAAATAAACACGGTATTTCAGGAGTTTTAGGCCATTGGCCCATGCTGGTACAGCGCCAGCAGCTATCAATTTATGTCGCTTTCAGATCGCTATGCCCCGTCCTCCGGACTGAGCCGCAATGCCGTGATTGCGCTGTCCGTGGTCAGCTTTCATGTGGCGGCGCTGTGGGCCCTGCAGTCCGGCCTGGTGCGCAAGGCGGCCGAGGTCATCATTCCGGCCGAGGTGCTGAGCGAGTTCCTCACGCCACAGCCCCCCGCACCGCCTGCCCCACCGGCGCCGCCTGCGCCGCCACCGCCCAAGCCCGCGCCCCCGAAGCCGACACCGGCACCGCCCAAGCCCAGCGTGGCCAGGCCAACACCGGCGCCCGCCCCCATGCCGCTGGCCATTGCCGACCCCACGCCGGCGCCGGCCGCGCCCGTGGGCGTGCTCGAGCCGCAGCCGGCGGCCAAGCCCGTCGAGGCGCCCGTGGCCGCAGCCCCGGCACCGGCGGCCTCGCCCGGCCCGGCCATCGTGCAGCCCAGCAGCGACGCCAGCCACCTGAACAACCCCAAGCCCGTCTACCCGGCCGTGAGCAAGCGCCTGGGCGAGCAGGGCAAGATCGTGCTGCGCGTGCTCATCGGCGCCGACGGCATTCCGCAAAAGGTCGAGATCAAACAGTCCAGCGGCTTCGAGCGCCTGGATCGCCAGGCCGTGGACACGGTATCGCGCTGGCGCTTCGTGCCCGGCACGCGCAACGGCGTGCCCGAGGCCATGTGGTACCTGCAACCCATCAACTTCGTTCTCCAACAATAGCCCCCGGGAGTCTTCATGGAATCGCAATTCGGCATCGCCAACGTCTGGATACAGGGGGATCTGGTCACCCGCGCCGTCGCCCTGCTGCTGCTGGGCATGTCGCTGGCATCGTGGATCGTGATCCTGATCAAGGCACTGGACATCATCCGGTACAAAAAGGACGCCCGATTGGCGCGTGACTTCTGGCACAGCGCCGACTTCGCCGCCGGCCTGACCAAGTTGGGCGCCGACCCTGGCAACCCCTTTCGCCACCTGGCGCTGGAGGGGCGCGAGGCCACGGCCCACCACCGCAACACCCAGGCCCACCTGCACGACAGCCTGGACGTGAGCGACTGGGTCACACGCTGCCTGCGCAACTGCATCGACGAGTTCACGGCGCGCATGCAGTCGGGCCTGGCCATCCTCGCGTCGGTGGGCTCCACCGCGCCCTTCATCGGCCTGTTTGGCACCGTCTGGGGCATCTACCATGCGCTGGTGGCAATTGGCACTTCCGGCCAGTCCACCATCGACAAGGTGGCAGGGCCGATTGGCGAGGCGCTGATCATGACCGCGCTAGGCCTGGCGGTGGCCATTCCGGCCGTGCTGGGCTACAACGCGCTGGTGCGTGGCAACAAGTCCATCCTGAGCAGCCTGAACAGCTTTGCCCATGACCTGCACGCCTATTTCGTGACCGGCGCGCGCGTGAGCGTGGGCGGCGACGGCGGCGCCACCAAGGTGCTGCCCATCAAGAAAGGCTGATGCGCCATGGCCTTCGGAACCCAGGATGAAGCCGATGAGGTGATGAACGAGATCAACATGACGCCGCTGGTGGACGTCATGCTGGTGCTGCTCATCATCTTCATCATCACCGTGCCCGTGATGAAGCACGCCGTGCCGGTGGATCTGCCGCGCGCCTCCAACGAGCGCGAGGTGGTCAAGCCCGAGACCATACGCCTGTCGGTGACGGCCGACGGCAAATACCACTGGAACGAAACCGCCATCAGCGACGATGAGCTGGAGCCACGCCTGCGTGCCGAGGCGCAAAAAGACCCGCAGCCAGACCTGCACATCCGCGGCGACAAGGACGTGCGCTACGAGCGCGTGGCCCAGGCCATGTCGGCCGCGCAGCGCGCCGGCGTGCGCAAGATCGGCTTTGTGACCGATCCCAACCAATAGGCCAAGCTGCCGCGACGAGGCCGCCCGCGGGCGGCCACTTGGCCTTACAGGCCGATGGCGGCGATGCCGGCGCGCGCGATCTGCGCGTCCTCGCTGGACTTCACGCCGCTCACGCCCACGGCGCCCAGGCACTGGCCGGCCTTCATGATGGGCACGCCGCCCTCCAGCATGCCCTGCACCACGGGCACGGTCAGGAAGGCGCTGCGGCCGCCGTTGATGATGTCCTCATAGACCTTGCTGTCGCGGCGGCCCAGGGCGGCGGTATGCGCCTTGGCCGGCGCGATGTGCGCGGAAATCGCCGGCGCGCCGTCCAGGCGCTGCAGCCACAGCAGATGGCCGCCATCGTCCACGATGGCAATCGTCACGGCCCAGTGGTTCTTCAGGGCCTCGGCCTCGGCGGCGGCGGCAATCAGCTTCAGGTCGGCAAGTTCGAGCTCGGGCTTGGTCTTCATGTGTATATCTTGAGGTAAAAAGTCAAGGGCGCGCGCGAGCCCGCGGCAAGCGCGCAAGGTGGGCAGCAGCATAACGCCTGAAACCGTGCGCAATGAACCAATGCAGGACAAATGAATCCCACCTTTTAGTGACGGATTGCGTACTCATTACCGCGGTAATCGCCGCTATTGCATTCGCATGCGGCGGCCCCATCTAGAATGTATCGTTCTGCCATCATTGCAAACCATTGCAGGAGGACAAACCCATATGAACACACAAATCACCCAACTGCCCAACACGGGCTATGCCCTGTCGCAGGAGCAGCGCAACCGCGTGCTGCGCAATACTTACTGGCTGCTGGCCCTGAGCCTGGTGCCCACGGTGCTGGGCGCCTGGATTGGCGTGGCCACCGGCATCACCGAATCACTGCGCGGCGGTCTGGGACTGATCGTGTTCCTGGGCGGCGCCTTCGGCTTCATGTTCGCCATCGAAAAGACCAAGCAGTCCGCCGCCGGCGTGCCGGTGCTGCTGGCCTTTACCTTCTTCATGGGGCTGATGCTGTCACGCATGATCGGCATGGTGCTGGGCTTCAAGAATGGCACCGACCTGATCATGACCGCCTTCGCCGGCACGGCCGGTGTGTTCTTCGTCATGGCCAGCCTGGCCACGGTGATCAAGCGCGACCTGTCGGGCATGGGCAAGTGGCTCTTCGTGGGCGCGCTGGTGCTCATGGTGGGCGCCATCGTCAACGTGTTCCTGGGCTCCTCGGCCGGCATGATGGCGATCTCGGTAGCCGCCATCGGCATCTTCAGCGCCTACATGCTGTATGACCTGAAGCAGATCATCGACGGCGGCGAGACCAACTACATCAGCGCCACGCTGGCCCTGTACCTGGACTTGTTCAACGTGTTCCAGAGCCTGCTGGCCCTGCTGGGCATCATGGGCGGCGAGCGCGACTAACAGCGCGCGCTTCTCGGACAAAGGCCCCGGCTTCGCACCGGGGCTTTTTTCATCGCCGGGCCGTCCCAAGATGAAAAGCGCCCCCTCGGGGGGGCAGCGGACTACGCGCAGCGAGGCAGCGTGGGGGCCATTTTTCATCGCCGGGCCGCCCCAA
>JAFEES010000015.1 GCA_018240995.1 Pseudomonadota bacterium
CAGGAGCGGCTGGCGAAGATGGAGCTGCACCTGCAGGTGTCGCCCTCGGCCATGGCCGAGCTTGCCAAGGTCGGCTTCGACCCGGTGTTTGGCGCGCGGCCGCTCAAGCGTGCAATTCAGCAACGCATCGAGAACCCGCTGTCCAAGCTGCTGCTGCAGGGCCAGTATCCGCCCAAGAGCGTGATACCCGTGGACGTCGATCCGGTGAAGGAGCCAGGGGTATTTCACTTCGGGCCGGCCCGCGAGGCGGCCTGAGTCCTACCATTGGCATGGCAACAGGGTGCGCGGCGGGCCAGGCCCGCGCACACTATGGTCTGAAAGGGGCATGGTTTGAATGATGTAGTGGCCGGTGTCATCCGGTGGGTTTTGCGCCTGGTGGTGTTTGCCATGGGCCTGCTGTTCGTGCTGAGCCTGGTGGCGGCCGCTGCTGTGCTGGCGCTGCTGTGGGGGCTGCGCGCGCTGTGGGCGCGGCTCACGGGCCAGCCCGTCACGCCCTGGGTCATGCGCATGGATCCGCGCACCGGCTGGAGCACCGTGTACCGCAGCACGGCACGCTGGACGGCCAAGCGGGCCGAGCCGCCGCGGCGCGACGAGCGCGACGTGACCGACGTGGTGCCTCGCGAAATCCGCTGAAAATTCAGTCAACATCTGTCTGCCGCAGGGGCCGCCGGGCATATGCGGCCAATCATCCATGCGCGCCACTTTGCCGGACGAGATTCGCCACGTTTTTGAACTGCAGCGCCAGGCCAGCCGCGCCCAGCCCGATGCGCCGCTGACGCTGCGCCGCGAGCGCCTGCTGCGCCTGTCCAAGCTGCTGGACGAACATGGCCCGGCGCTGGCCGCCGCGGTGCAGGCCGACTTCGGCATGCGCTCGCCGCGCCTGACCGAGGTGGCCGACCTGTTCGTGCTGCGCGCCCAGCTGGCCCACACCCTGCGCCACCTGGCGCGCTGGAGCCGGCGCAAGCGCGTGCGTACGCCGCTGTTCCTGCAGCCCGCCGGCGCCTGGATAGAGCGCCAACCGCTTGGCGTGGTGGGCGTCATCTCGCCCTGGAACTACCCCGTTCAGCTGGCCCTGGGGCCGGTGATTGGCGCGCTGGCGGCGGGCAACCGCGTGCTGCTCAAGCCCAGCGAGCTGACGCCGCATACGGCCGCGCAGCTGGCGACCCTGGTGGCGCAATTCTTCGCACCCGACGAATTTTGCGTGGTGCAGGGCGACGCGGCCACGGCGGCGCTGGTGGCATCGCTGCCCTTCGATCACCTGGTGTTCACCGGCTCCACCGCCGTGGGGCGCAAGGTGGCGCAGGCGGCTGCGGCCAACCTCACGCCCACCACGCTGGAGCTGGGCGGCAAGTCGCCGGCCATCATCGACGCCGATTGCGACCTGGCGGACGCGGCGCTGAAGATCGCCCATGGCAAGCTGCTGAACGCCGGCCAGACCTGCATCGCCCCTGACTACGTGCTGCTGCCGCGCGGCAGCGAGGCCGCGTTTGCCGATGCCTACCGCGCCGCCGTGGCACGCCTGTTTCCCTACTTCGAGGGCAACCCCGACTACGCCGCCATCATCAGCGGGCGCCACCTGGCGCGCCTGCGCACCATGCTGCAGCAGGCCCAGACCCTGGGCGCCCAGGTACAGGTGCTGCAGCCCCAGCCGGGCACGCCCGCGCCGCCGCCGCAAAGCCTTGGCGACGGGGTGGGCCGGCAGATGGCGCCGGTGCTGGTGTTTGGCGCCACGCAGGGCATGCAGCTGCTGCAGGAAGAGATCTTCGGCCCGGTGCTGCCCGTGCTCAGCTACGAGCGGCTGGATGAGGCCATCGCCCATGTCAACGCCGGGCCGCGCCCGCTGGCGCTGTACTGGTTTGGCCGCAGCGAGGCCCTGCGCGACGACCTGCTGCGTCGCACATGCAGCGGCGGCGTGGCGGTGAACGACACGCTGTTGCACATCGTCCACGACAACCTGCCCTTTGGCGGCATCGGCGACAGCGGCTGGGGCGCCTACCACGGCGAGGCCGGTTTCCTGCGCTTTTGCCACCAAAAGGCGGTGCTGGTGCAGTCGCGCTGGGCCCTGGGCGGGCTGCTGTACCCACCCTACGGCGCGCGTTTTGACCGCGTCATGGCCCTGCTGCGGCGCATCCTGTAGTGCGGGCTTGCGCCTGCCTGCCACAGATGCGGGCGTTTGCGTGCAAAAACGGGGCTGGGCGCAAGGAAACTAGCAGGGCTTGAATGCGAAAAACCATTTGAGCGAAAATAACGGGTTTCCCCAAATTCACCGGTTTTCGTTTTCCCATGTCCAGTATCCAGGTTCGTCCCGCCACACTTCGCGATGCCAAGGCCATTGCCCAGGTTCACACCACCGCCGCCTTGGAAGCCTACCGAGGGTTGCTGCCCGACGATCAGTTGAAATCCATGTCTTCGGTCGAGAAGCGCCAGGCCTACTGGCGCGAGGCCATCGAGTATTGCGAGCCCCAGGTGCAGGTGGCGGTGGACGGCGACAAGATCGTCGGCTTCGTCGGCTATGACCGCTCGCGCGACGAAAAGACCCGCAACACCACGGGCGAGATCTGGGCCATCTACGCCGTTCCCACGCATTGGGACAAGGGTGTGGGCGTGGCCCTGTGGGACGCCGCACGCGACGGCCTGCACGAAGAGGGCTGCACCACCGTCACCGCCTGGGTGCCGCTGCGCAACGAGCGCGCCCTGCGCTTTCACGAAATGGCCGGCTTCAAGCGCGAGATGACCACCGCCAAGACGGCCGTGGTGGGCGGCGTGAAGATTGAGGAAGTGCGCCTCAAGCGCCCCGTCAACTAAGGCATTCCAGCGGGGCGGGCGATGATCGAATGGAGCGAGCAGGGCGAGGCGCACCGCGCGCGCTGGCGCTGCGAGGGTGGCGCCGCCGCCCCGCGACGCGTACAGCTGGCCGACGACACCCTGCCCGCCGACACCGCCTACCGCCTGGCCTGCGAGGGTACGGCCCTGCTGTGGCGCGGCGACTTCCAGAACGCGCGCCAGTTGCTGCAGGCGCTGATGCGCCGCGCCGACCGCAAGCCGCCCAAGGCCGCGGCCAAGGTGGCGCAGAAGCTGGCCGCCGCCAGCCCGGCCGAGCGCTTTCACCTGCACCGCCAGGCCCAGGCGCAGCGTGCGCGCACCCTGGGGGCGCTGCTGATCCCGGTAGCGGGCGACTATTCCATCCCCCTGCGCCGCGCGCCCGACTGGCGCGCCGCCTGCACCGAGGCCTGGGGTCCGGCCGACGGCGCGCCCAGCGTGGTCGCGCTGCGCGAGCTGTTGGGGCTAGTCGGCGCGCATGAATGGCGCAAGAAGGGCGTGGAAGTCCCGGCCCTGGGCGCCGCGCCGGGCAACCGCATCCACCCGCACTACGGCGTGTTCTCGCCGCTGCGCGGCGAATACATAGACCTGGTGGCGCAGGCGCCGCTGCCATCCACCGACCTGGCATTCGACATCGGCACCGGCACCGGCGTGCTCGCCGCCGTGCTGGCGCGCCGGGGCGTGCGCCGCGTCGTCGCCACCGAGCTGGCCCCGCGCGCCCTGGCCTGCGCGCAAGACAACCTGCGGCGCCTGGGCCTGCAGGGCCAGGTCGAGTTGCTGGCGGCCGACCTGTTCCCGCCCGGGCGCGCGCCCTTGGTGGTCTGCAACCCGCCCTGGCTGCCGGCGCGGCCCAGCTCGGCCATAGAGCAGGCGGTCTACGACGAAGGCAGCCGCATGCTGCGGGGCTTTCTGGCGGGGCTGGGCGAGCACCTGTCGCCCGGGGGAGAGGGCTGGCTGCTGCTGTCCGACCTGGCCGAGCACCTGGGCCTGCGTACGCGGGGCGAGCTGCTTGGCTGGATAAGCGCGGCCGGCCTGCGCGTGCTGGCCCGCCACGACACACGCCCGCGCCATGGCAAGGCGCAAGACGCCAGCGACCTACTGCACGCCGCCCGCGCAGCCGAGGTCACGTCGCTGTGGCGGTTGGCCGTAGTCTGATTGAATACTATGTAAATAATAGCTGTTGACGAGCAATGGCTTTGGGTTATTGCCGTTTTTTTATCGCCATTGCATACCTCAGAAAGCACCGTCATGCCCGCGTAGGCGGGCATCCAGCTTCTGCGCGGGGGGGTGGATTCCCGCCTTCGCGGGAATGACGATACGTAGGTAAGCGACTCTGAGATATCTCACTCATCAGGGACAATTTTGACGCCACACCCATCCAGGCCCCTGCTGCTCGCCCCCATGGAAGGCCTGCTGGACTTCGTGCTGCGCGACGTGCTCACGCGCGTGGGCGGCGTGGATCGCTGTGTGTCCGAGTTCATACGCGTCTCCGGCAACCTGCTGACCGACAAGGTATTCCTTCGCTACATCCCCGAGCTGCACAACGGCGGCCGTACCCTGGCCGGCGTGCCCGTGCGCGCGCAGCTGCTGGGCTCTGACCCCGTCAGCATGGCCGAGAACGCCGCGCGCCTGGCGGCCCTGGGCCCCGAGGGGATTGACCTGAACTTCGGCTGCCCGGCCAAGACCGTGAACCGCCACGGCGGCGGCGCGGCCCTGCTGCGCGAGCCCGAGGCAATAGCCGCCGTGGTGGCGGCGGTGCGCCGCGCCGTGCCCGCGCAGCTGCCGGTGTCGGCCAAGATGCGCTTGGGCTATGACGACGCCGGCCTGGCACGCGAATGCGCCCAGGCCATGGCGCAGGGCGGCGCCTGCGAGCTGGTGGTGCACGCACGCACCAAGGCCGATGGCTACCGCCCGCCGGCCTACTGGGAGCAGATTCCGGCCATCCGCGCCGCCGTCAGCATCCCGGTGGTGGCCAACGGCGAGATCTGGACCGTGGCCGACGCGCTGCGCTGCCGCAGCGTGTCGGGTTGCGACGCCCTGATGCTGGGCCGCGGCATGGTGGCCGACCCGGGGCTGGCGCTGGCCATTCGCGCCCATGATGGCGCGCAAGTCCACCAGCCCCTGCCCTGGCAGGCGCTGCTGCCGCAGATCGCGCGCTTTTGGGAGCTGGTCTGCGCCGACCTGGAGCCGCGCCAGCGCGCCGGCCGTCTCAAGCAATGGCTGAACCTGCTGCGCCGGCGCTATGCCGAGGCGCAGCGCGCGTTTGACGAGGTGCGCGTGCTGACCGACCAGCGCGCCATTACGGCCTGGGTGCAGGCCGCGGCCAGTCAGTAGGCCGCCACCAGCAAGTCATGCGCCGCGCGCAGGCGCTGCGCATCGCGCCCCCAGCGGCGGTCTTGCGGCAGGTGGCGCAGCCAGGCCAGGCGCCCGAGGGTGGCCTGCAGCGCCGCCTGAAAGTCCGCCCCGCGCAGCGGCTGCGCCAGCCAGGCGCCCCAGATGTCGCGTGCCTGCTGCTGGGCGCCGGCCTGCAGCAGCGCCAGCGCCGTGGAATGCACATAGGCCAACGCATCGCGCAACTGGCACAGGACCAGGGGCAGGGCGCTGGAGGGGTCGTCCTCGAAGTCGATGCAGGCAATGACGCCATCCGCGCAGCGCACCATGTTGCGTGCAAAGGCCTGGCTCAGGCATTGCTGCTGCCCATGCACGGCATCCAGCGTCTGCAGGCCCAGGCGCCACAGCGCCAGCACCGCGCCGGGGCCGGCGCCCACGGCGCCCTCAATCTCATCGCCCAGCGACGGCGTGGGCCGGCCCGGTGCGCCCAGGTCGCGCATCAGGAAGGCATCGGCGCACGCTGCCAGCACCTGCGGCACGCGCAGGCCCAGCGCACCCAGGGTGCGCAGGCGCGCCAGCTCGGTGGCAATCGCTGCGCGCCCGCCCAGGTTGGGCACGGGGCGCAGCACCGGCAGGCGCAGCGCGCCGGCCGCCGCCCCCAGCAGACGGTAGCGCCACATGCCATGGCGCGGCCCGGCGCGCTTGAGCCAGACCTGCTCGCCCTGCAGCTGGTAGCGCGCCACCAGCGGCTGCTGCCTGGGCCATTGCTGCTGCAGAAAGCGGGTGTAGTCGGCGCCGCTCAAAATTGCGCCCGCCCCGCCACGCGGGCGACCAGACGCAGGTCGGGGCCAATAGCCTGCACGTCGTGAAACTCCAGGCGCAGGCCTTCCGATAGTGCCTGCAGCGGCCCCCAGCTGGCCAGCCCATGCGCGCCGCTGCCCAGCAGCAGCGGTGCCAGGTACAGCAGCAGCTCGTCGACCAGGCCCTCGCGCAGGAACGAGCCATTGAGCTTGTGCCCGGCCTCCAGATGCAGCTCGTTCACGCCGCGCGGCCCTAAGTCGCGCAGCAGGGCCGGCAGATCCACCTTGCCGTGGGCGTTGGGCAGCTGCACCACGGTGGCGCCGCGCTCCTGCAGGGCCTGGGCCTTGGCTTGGTCGTTATGGGCGGCGTAGATGAACACGCGCCGGTCGGGCACGTTGAACAGCCGTGCCGTGGGCGGCGTCTGCAGCCGGCTATCGACGATCACCAGATGCGGCTGGCGCGGCGTGGCCACCTCGCGCACGTTGAGCAGCGGGTCGTCCTCCAGCACCGTGCCAATGCCCGTCAGCACCGCGCAGGCGCGCGCGCGCCAGGCATGACCGTCGGCGCGGGCGGCGGGTGATGTGATCCACTGGCTGGCGCCGTTGGCCAGCGCCGTCACGCCATCGAGCGAGGCCGCAGCCTTCATGCGCACCCAGGGAATGCCGCGCACCATGCGGCTGAAAAAACCAAGGTTCAGCTCGCGCGCCTCGTGCGCGCCCGGCCCCACCAGCACATCCACACCCGCCGCGCGCAGCCGCGCAAAGCCCTGGCCCGCCACCTGCGGGTTCGGGTCGGCAATGCTGGCCACCACGCGCCCCATGCCGGCCTGTATCAGCGCATCGCAGCAAGGCCCGGTGCGCCCCTGGTGCGCGCAGGGCTCCAGCGTCACATAGGCCGTGGTGCCACGCACGTCGTGGCCGCGGGCGGCGGCATCGCGCAACGCCACCACCTCGGCATGCGGGCCGCCGGCCTGCTGGGTAAAGCCCTGGCCCAGCACCGTGCCATCGCTGCGCGCAATCACGCAGCCCACGCGCGGATTGGGGTTGGAAAGCAAAAGCGCCTGGGCTGCTAGCCCAAGCGCCTGGGTGATGAAGGGGTGCGGGTCTGTCATGGCGCAGCGATGGTAGCGCGGCGCAGTGGCTTGGCTATGCAGGCATAAGAGACAGGCACTGCGCCGGCGGGATCGCCAGGCTCCCTGGCCTGGGGCTTTCCAGCAATAAACGATCTCCCGTCACCAGGATGGCAGCAGGCTCCTGTGCCAGCAAGGCCCACAGGTGGCCGTCGCCAGGGTCGGAGGCGGCATGCAGGGCGTCGGGTAGCGGTTCACGCCACATGGCGTTGGCGACGATATCTGTGAGCACGGTATCCAATTGGGCACTCGTGAGGCCATGGATACGCTGCAATTTCGGGCGCAGCAGCACCGTGCGGTATTCATGGAGCAGGGCCGGAGACAGCAAGAACGCTATGCGCCCATCCAGCATGGCTGTGAGGATGCGCGCAGTCGGGCTGGCCGCCTCGCGGGTCATCAACCCTGCTGCGAGAACATTGGTATCGACGATGAACAGGCGCGGCATCAGTGTTTGCGCACTGCACGCGTTTCCTCGGTGGCCAGCGCCAGCGCTTCCTGCTCGGACAGCGAGGAGCGCTGACGCGCCTGTGCGACGAGTTGTCTTGCATTGTCCAAAGGTTTGATGCCGCGAAGCATCAGACTTTCCTCGACGATTTTTGCAATGCTGCGGTTTTGACGTGCGGCCGTTTCCTTCAGCGCTTGATACAGCGAGTCTTCCAGTGTGATCGTGAGCCGGCTCATAAAGGCCTCCTTGACGACGGGTTAAAGCATGGACTCTATGGGGAATGTAGCGCGCATGATGAAGTGTCTAAGCGAGCAACTCGGGCACGTCGGCATATACATCGCGCAGCGTCACCTGCGCATCCAGGCAACGCAGCGCCAGCACCTTATCCGGCTGGCTGAAAACCTTGTGCTGCCAGCGGCCCTCGTCGCCCAATTGGTATAGGTTGGCCTGCACGCAGTCCTGGTGCAGCAGCAGGTACTCGCGCAGGCTGGGCAGCAGGCGGTAGGCCTGTGACGGCTTGAGAATCAAGCCAATACCTGTCCGTGGGAAGGGGTCAAGTCCAGCCTCCGCCAGTGCCTTGTCCTTGCGCTCGATCTCCTTTTGCAGCTTGGCCAGGCTCTTGCGCTGTTGCGCCATATTGCTGCGACTGGCGTGCGCTTTGTCGTCATCCATGCCTTCGAAGGCCTGGCGCCAGGCGTCGAGCTCGTGCACGTACAGGCCTTGCTCGCGGCACCAGGCCGAGCGCTCCGTCTCATTCATCGCTGCCGTGGCAATGACGGCGCCAAGGCGGGCTTTGGCATTCCAGCTGCGCGAACTCCCTTGAGGGGCAGCAGGCTGCGCCTGCTGCCCAAACTGCTTCTTCCACGCGTACAAGGTGGGCTCAGAAACACCGGTTTCGCGGCTCACGCTGGCAACGCTGCGGCTGTGCGGGGGCAGCAGCTGGCGGGTAGTCTTTTCTTTGAATTCCTGGGCGTAGTAGGGCATGTGGTCACTTTTATCCGCCCCCTCGAATTGGTCAATTTAAGTGGGCGGACATCTATCGTGACAGAGGGGGGTAGGCAAACAGCTTTTCCACGCGGTCAATGCGCTCGGTGCTGGGGGATAACACCTCCACCAGCAGACAGGGGTGGCGGCGATAGCACGGGCTATCTCTGTCCTCTGGCTGGCAGGTCAACAGGAGGTCAGGGTAGTAAAAATCGCTTTCTTCATCGTGATCGACGCGCACCTTCATGTCCGCGATACATAGCTGGCAGCCTTTGCGCCGTGCCGCAGGTAGTAGTGCTGCATACAACGAGCCAGCAATCAAGCCATGCTTTGCTCCTTGGGTGGCTCTCGCCATCCTGCAAGAGCAGGGTTACTTGCCCCAGCAGTCGGGGTTGTAGCCGGAGTCGCCAGACTTTTTGCCATCAGCACCACGCACGCCGGTGTTGCTCAACGTATAGGTGCCGCATTTGTCGTTTGCCTGCGCGCCCTTGGGGGCCGCGGTGAGCGTGTAGGCGGCATTGGTGTTACCAGCGGCAAAGGCGATGTCATAGCGCTTGCTGGCGTCGCCGCTCCAGGTGAGCGCGGTGGGCAGCGTCGTTGGGTAGGTACCCGTGGCAGTCGCCGCCCGTTCCAGCCACTGCTGCGCCTGCAGCAGCCCGGCGCGCGCATCGGCGCGGTGGCCGCGGCGCACGTATTCGGTGTAGCTGGGGTAGGCGATGGCGGAGAGGATGCCGACGATGGCGACCACGATCATCAATTCGATCAGCGTAAAACCACGGGAGTGCAACAGTGGTAGGTGATGCGAATGGTTTTTTGTCATATGTCAGGGCCTTTCTATTACTTCAGCTGTCGCCATCCGGGGCGTAGCATGAGTTCTGGAAGCTTGGCAAGTTTGTCCACCTTGCCGTCGTTGCCCCGGCGAATTTGCTTGTCTGTGGTACCGAACCGCAGTTCCTTGCTCGACGCCGTCATGCGTGCATAGCTGCCATCTTCCGCAGACGTATACGCGCCGTCGCCATTCACATCCATGATGGGGGGCTTGGCCGGTGAGCCCGAAGCAATGTTGATGAGCGTCCGAAATGGCTGAGCGGCCTGGGGCTGAGGTGCGCAGACTTCGTCACCACTGGCAGTAGCACTGCCTGATGCCGGTTTTTCGCTAATGATCTCCAAGATGTTGCCACCGTTGTAGAAGTCGAAGCTTGTGGTCACGCGCTCACCGGCAACTGGCAGATCCAGGTACCAACCTTTCTTGACGGTGCAACTGCCGGTTGCACCGTCGCAAGAGTAAGTGACGTCGGTACTGGAAAGCTTCCAGAAGGATCGGCCTGTGCTGGCTGCTGCGCCTGCGGTGCCACTGCCCGAGCCTCCAGTGACCGACTCCATTTGCAATGCACTGCGTCCGCCTACGGCCGTAGGGGTCGGGTTGGAGGCCTTCACCTTGACCTTGCCCTTGTTGCCGCCCGTGCTTTCTATTTCATAGCGGGTGTTGTCCAAAATGGAGTAAACCGTTTGTACGGACGTGTCCGATCGGTCATTTTCAGTCAGATTCTGACCAGTCCCAAAGGCCACCATCAGGCCGCCGACAGTACGGTTGGGGCGCAAAACCGGGGGGGAGGTGATTGGTTGCCGGCTGGAACTGCCGGTGCCGCTTGAATAGGTTGCAGTGAACAGTGGGTTACCGCTGAGCGCCACCCCCCAATCGGTGGCAGTGCCGCTGGAAATATCGAACTTCCACATGTTGCCGCGCAGATCGCCCGCATAGACGAAATCGGGAACGCCGTCGCCATTCACGTCAAGAAATTGAGGGGTGGACAGGCCGTTGCCGGATGCCTCGGCCGATCCGACGGCGGCTGCCGGAATGGTTTTGAGTGATTTGTCGCCATCCAGATATTGGACCAACAACACGGGGCGCTCATTGGCACTGTTGTAGCCGTTACCTGAAATGAATGCCCAACGTCCGTCATTGGTGCGCGTGATCTGCAAGGCCCGCTGTTGATTACTTTCAGAAACCACTGGATTGCCGAAAATATGGCCAATATCCGCGTTGGCATTTGGATCGGTCGGTTTTCCCGGAGGAACTGCATCGCTGATTGGCGCAGCCGTTTTATCCATTACCACTAGGTTTGATGCATTGGTTTCAGTAAAGTTAGTGGTGGGCGCAACGGGTGCACCAGTAATGGACGGATCGGCGCCTGGTTGTGTAACGTCCAGTACAAAATAGCCGCGGCCGCCGGCCCCCAACGTGCCTACGAGGTAGGTGTGCCAGTCTGGCGTGGTGGTGCCTAAGTCGATATCGCCAGACATGGGTGAGCCGTCCACGTAGTACTTGTGGGCGTAACCGGTATCGGTCAGCATGGCCAAGCTTTGCACGACGCCATGGGGAACATAGGCGATCTTTTCAGTGCCATCCTGGGCTGAAAAGCCGTGCAACATACCATCGTTGCCACCCACATACAGCATGGGCAGGCGGTCGCGATTAGAACTTGCAAACGATTTGTAGCCGGAAACGGCATGCCCGTTGGCTGGGCGGCCTACATACCAGACGGCTGAGTTGACGATATCGCCCTGACGGCTTTTTCGGTTGCGAAACTCGCCACCGGTTTGACTGGCTTCCTTGGTGCGGTCGCCACGAATGAAGTTAAGCCGATTCTGGCCCTTGCCATCCCCCGCGATAGCTGTAGCAATCTGGGCAGGCGTTCCAGTGCCTACGGTTCCCTTGTTGAGCCACATGCGTTGTGACGCGCCGGTTGTGGAATTGGCCAGGTTTGCCCATTTGAACGAAACCCCCTGTGGTGTGGCGTTGTATTTATCGTAGGTCAGTATCAAACGGTTGTCGAGGTTTGCTGGTGGGATAGCATCGAGTTTGTCGGCCGTTGATGAGTTTTTACCAGTGCTCGCATTTGTTCCCCAGTTAGTATTGGGGCTGGTGCTTCCGGATGTGGAAATGGCGTCCGACGTGACATGTCCATACCAGCGATTATCATTTGACTTGGAATCATCTGCGGCAATGTAACTGGTTTGATATGATTGTGTTCCGATTCGACTGACTGAGCCGGAGGCTGAAGTGAAGCCGGAAATTGGAGCCGTCGTATCGACGATGATATCATCGAAGATATCTGCAAAAACGGAAGTTAAATCACCGGTTACAGGATAATACTTACCGCGGCTATTGATGGCCATATGCCACATTTCCTGGGGACGTACTGTGTCATAATTTGAATCAGCGGCGGATGAAACGTCATCCCATTTGGTGTTGCCGGCGGCAAGGCTGGAAAATCCAGTGTCATACATGCCGAATATTCCGCCAGACCATTGTGGAGATGTGGACGTTGACTTTCCGAAAGTTGCAGCTGTATTGCCGTAACCGATGGTGTATTGGGTTAAGTGTTGCCATTCTGCCGGGTCATTTCTTGGATTCCAATATTCTTCAAATGTGATTGATGAGCCATTATTGGTGAATATTTCGGAGCCAGTTTTTCGGATTTTTGGAATTACTTCATTGCTGATTCCGGGTTGTAAATCTGTGGCCCAAAAATAGAATGCAATATCTGCCAGCGTTGGGTAGGCGTAATATGTTTTTGTCCCACTGGCGCTGGTGCTAATAACTTCGTCTCCGTAGGTGTCTCTATATATTCTAGTTTGATCTACTGTGGGATCTGATGTGGCCGTGATTGAATACGCCTTAATTCCATATGGTGATGCGGGGTGTGTGCTACTGGCCGGGGCAGGTGTGGGTAATGCGGTAATGGCTTTGCCATCGTAGTTGTTAACGGCAATGGTGTTTTTCGGTTTCGTGCTTCCGGTGCCCAGGTTCATGTCGCTTTCAAAGGATGTGCCGACCAGCCCTGCATCACTGTATTTGAAATTCCAACCGCCATCTGTCAAGAATATGTGATATGACCGGCGACATGCCAGAGGGTTGCTGTCTGCTGTGCCGGGCGTGGAATTCCAAGGGCTGTTTGTGCCGGTGGTTTGTAGATATTTCCCAGCATTCCAGACTAAAACTTGTGATGGGGTGCTTCCTGTTGCTGTTAGCGCATTGAGCCAGGTTCCAAAATCGGATCGGTGGGTGCCGCTAAATTTACCCATGGTATTTTTGTTGCCACAATTTCCACTATTCGAAGGTATGCCATTGCAGGCAAAAGACTGCCAAGCAAGGCGAAATTGATTTTCATATTTGTTGCTATCAATTAAGAGGCTTTTCAGGCCGCTTTTGACATAAGATATACGGGTGTTGGAACATGTGCTTTTATTAATGCTTCCATTGCTGTTGTCGCACCAGGCCATGCTTCCTGACGTGTCTATGGAGAGAATAACGTTAGGGAGGGGCGCTTTATATGCCGTGCCAGCGGGGTATTGTACGAGCGATAAAGGCGCTGAATAGCCTATTCCTGGCATGCCTATGGCTGTTATCAAAATGGCGAGCGTGGTGCGTTGCGGGCGATGCATGATGCGCATGGCAAGACTCCAGTGCAAAAATATGGATATGAATTAAGTAGGTGTTGCAGTCGCTATTCAGCAACCTGCAGCGACAGCGTGGATTGCAGAACGACCTCACTGCCGGGCTTATTGCCACGGGCCAGGGCGGTAATGCGATAAACGAAGAGTTTCTTGCGCGCCGGGGCAAAGCGTTCCACGTTGGAACCGGGCGGCATATTGGCCAGAAGTGAAACGTTGGGGTCCACGTAGGGCATTACCTCCACCCAATACCATGCGCCTTTGAGGGGGTCGGTCTTGTGGGCGACCAGAATGGGGTTGGCGGTTGCGTCGGCAGTGGCGCCGGTGAATTGGCCATAGCGTGCGCCCACGTCACTGGCGATCATGGCGCTCAGGGTTGTGTTGTCGTTCCAGAAGTCCTGCGCGCCTGCACGTTTTTGGCAGATGCCCTTATAGCACTTGGTCGTGGGTTGTTTGACCTCAATGGTGGAGAGGAGGTTTTCCAGGTCTTTCGTTTCAATATCGAAGTACACCTCGGCACCGGCTGTGGGGGGAATTGGCGGCGTAACGGTGTTATCGCCGGCTTGTGGCGCGGGACGGCAAAGATCGACATTACTGGGAGTCGGGATACATATGCTGCCGTCGGGTTTGACACCGCGGATGTCGAATTCCGCATCCTGCAGCATGGCCTGGGCGGCTTCGAACGCGCGGCGGTAGTCGGCGTCGTTGCCTACGACGATTTCGTTGAATAACGCGCTGCGTGCCGCCCACAACGCCAGCAGCATGGATAGCAGAACGAAAACGATGACGACGTACAGCGCTACGCCACGTTGGCGTTTGCCATGGCGCGACGAGTGCGCAGCTCGAATGAAGGTGGTTTGCATGGTGGATTTTCCTAAACCTGGCCTTGGCTTCGGATCTGGTAGATGTTGCGGAACACCATCTTCAGGCGGTCGCCGTAGGACGTGTCGGTACCGCTACAGTTTTTGTATGTGGCGCCAGGTGTGGAAACCGGCTCGGTGCCCGTGAGTTCGAGGCACACCTCGATCGCATAGATGTTGTTCCAGTTGCTGGGCAGCGGGCTGGAAGGCAGGTACTTCAGGGTGGTGGTGCCAGGGGCTTGTTCTACGTAGCGCACCTGTATATCGGTGACGTTCCCGATGATGGCCTGTTTGCCACCGCCGCCGGCGCCAGTGCACGCCAGTTCGTTCTTGGCGGCGTCGCGCTCGAACTTGCTGGTAAGTACGGGTGTGGCGCCCAGGCTGCCACTTGCGGCAAGCGCTGGGTTTTGCCCCAGGCAGTCGCGCAGCAGCGAGGTATCTGCAGCCGCCACGGTGGCTTCGGTGTAGTTCTGGTAGCCCACGGTGACGCTGAGAGGTGTGGTGGCGCCGGTGATGGTGCTGGATGCGCGGATGAAGGGCGGGCGTGCCCCGGTCGGGTCTGGTGCATCGAAGGCCACAGGGCTCATGGCGGCATTGGCGCCCGAGGCGGGGGTGAGCACGATGCTGGGGTTGAGGTTCAGCTCTATGCTGCCGGCCTGCCGGATTTGTTGACCGATTACCCTGAAGGCATAGGCAGCCTGCTGCTGCATGGAGGTGGCATCGGACACCGTGCCCGTGATGCTGCGCGATGCCATGAGCGCACCCAACGCCACGGCCACAACCATTAGACCGATGGCGATGCCCACCATGAGTTCGATCAGTGTCACCCCTTGCTGGCGGGCGACTGGGTGGAGGAACTGGGTGCGGGTTACGCTTTGGCTTGTAGTACAGGGCATGGCGGGGGCTTCTTGCATGTGCTTGCTCTTAATTGGGGCAATACAGGGCTCCGCTACCCAGGCTCCAGGGGGTGCAGCGCTGGGTGGGCTGGATGTACTGAAGGTGGCAGGTGAGGTCGGCAGGGCAGTTCACCGCTGCGCCTCCTGCGTTAGTCGCCGAGACAGTCAACGGGGCGGCCAGGGCGGTCTTGTCTGTGGCTGTGTAGTCTTGACCGTTTTGGTTGAATCGGTTTTCGCTCCAACCAATCAAGACGCCTAGCTGGCGCGGGCCGCCCTGTGGGATGAAGACGGTGGTCTGGCTGCCGGGCAGGGCGTTGCTCACGCTGGTGCGCCATTGCTTGATGTCGTATGTGGCTAGTTTGTCCGGCGCGCAGGCGGTGCTTGCGCAGTCGTCGCTGCCGGTGGGGGTGGCGGTGTACGCGCTCAGGTTGCCCAGGGCATCGGGGTTGTTTTGCAGGCGTTCACCCAGGTCTTCGATCAACCGGATGGCTTGGGCGCGCCGCACTCCTGCCTGGGTGTCGGTGAGCGTGCGCATTTGTAAGCCCAGGATGCCAAGGATGCCGATGGCCATGACCAGGATGGCCACCAGCGATTCGATGAGCGTGATGCCGCGTTGCAGGCGGTAGCCGGGTGGCTGCGTCAGGTGCATGGAACTTCCTCGATGACTCGTATGCGGCCACCTGCGCTCATGCAGATGCCGCGGGTGGCGGGGGATGAACTGCCGGCGGGTTCGGGCGAGAAGATGAAGCCCTTGACGTTCAGGCCGCTCATCTTTCCGAAGCGGTCTACCTTGATGCTGGCGCCGCCCGATTTGTGGATGAGGTTGGTGTTGGTGGGCATGGCTGTGGTTTGGAGAACCTCCTCGCTCGCCTTCCACTTGCCGTTGTCGTCGCTGTCCACAAACACGAACCAGCCGCAGCCCCATTCTTCGTTGGTACCGGCCAGCTTGCAGCCGTTCGTGCCCTGGGCGACCTTCTGGATGCCGATGCGTCCGCCGCGCTTGATGGCTTCGGATCGCGCGTAGTACAGGGTGGCTGTCATGTCTTCAACGGCCTGCCGTACCCGCCAACGTTCCAAGAGGGGTGTAAAGCTGGGCGCTGCCAACGTGGCCAGGATTGCCACGATGGCGACGGCCACCATCAACTCGATGGCGCTGAAGCCAGCCGCAAAATGCGGGGCCTGCGCCTTGGAGTGGTGGTGGTGGGTATGCATGAGCGTCCTGTTTGTTGGGCTCAGGTGGGACAGGCGGCACCTTGTTTCGTTTGCACTATGCGGCCGCCGGTGCCTATGCACAGTCGTGTGGCGCTGCTGTCAGTGGCGCCTTTTCCAGTCGGATATATCAAGACGTTCATGGCCACCGGGGCTTCGCCCTTTGTTTCGGAAAGCATGCCCCAGCGATCAACGAAAAGCGTGGTCTTGCTATTGCTTTGGCTGATGGCGACTTTGCTGGGCACAGGGCTGACCTGAAGATCGGTGGTGGTACTGCCCTGGGTATAGGTGACCTTCCAACCCTGATCCCATCCGCCACTGTCAGCAACGATTGCGATGCCGCCCCCGCGCTTGATGGCCTCGGCGCGAGTGAAGTAAATCGTGGACTGCAGTTCCTCCGCCGCCTGGCGCACGCGCCAGCGTTCCATGATGGGCGTGAAGCTGGGCGCGGCCAGGGCGGATAGCACGGCCAGGATGGCGATGGTGACCAGCAGCTCGATGGCCGTGAAGCCGTGTTGGCAAGCGCCCGCGGCGCGATCTGGCCGGGGTAACGAAGGGCAAGGTAAGTGCAACGATTGCATGAATATGATGCTATCTGTAACGCGCCTGGTTTCCGAGACTGGCCGGACGAGCGGCGCGGGGCGGCCGATGAGTGGTGCCAGGGCGTGGTGTTTGGGCGTCGCTCGCCCGCTGCACGGTAGGCTTGGCGCATGTTGACCTGGCCGTTTGTTGATGTCGCTGCCCCAGCTTTGGCCGCGGGCATGGTGGCCGCAGCCTTGCTGCTGGCCCTGTTGATCGACCGCTGGTGGGGCGAACCACCCGCGCCCTTGCACCCCGTGGTGTGGATGGGGCGGGCGCTGGGCGCCTGCGGGGCGCGCCTGGCGCCGGCGCAGTCCACGGGGCGCGATTTAAAGGTTTTTTGGCTTGCGGCGTTTGCCTGGTGCGCGCTGGCAGCTATGGTTTTTGTGTTGTCTGCAGCCCTGCAGTGGGCGGCGCTGGTCTTTCTGCCGGCCTGGTGCGCGGCGCTGGTGCTGGGGGTGTTGCTCAAGCCCATGCTGGCCTGGCGCATGCTGCGCGCCGAGGTGCTGGCGGTGGAGTCGGCCTTGGGCCGGTCGCTGGCGGACGGGCGTTCGCGCCTGGCCTGGCTGGTCAGCCGCGACGTGCGGCGGCTTGATGCCGTGCAGGTGCGCGAAAGCGCCATCGAGACCCTGGCCGAGAACCTGAACGATTCGGTGGTGGCGCCGCTGCTGTGGTTTGCGCTGCTGGGCCTGCCGGGCGCGGCGCTGTACCGCTTTGCCAATACCGCCGATGCCATGTGGGGTTACCCGGGGATGCGCGGCGGGCGTTACTGGCAGTGGGCCGGCAAATGGGCGGCGCGGGCGGACGATGTGCTGTCGTGGCTGCCGGCGCGGTTGACGGCGCTGCTGTTGTGGGCCGTGGCGCGCGGCGGCGTGCGCTGGGGTGACTTGCGTGCGCAGGCACGCAGCACGCCGTCGCCCAACGGCGGCTGGCCCATGGGGGCGATGGCGCTGGCGCTGGGGGTGCGGCTGTCCAAGCCCGGGGGGTATGTGCTGAATGCCGAGGGTGGGGCGGCGCAGGCGGGGGATGCGGGGCGGGCGGTGGATTTGGCGGGCAGGACTATTGCGGCGCTGGTGATGTTGGTGGTGTTGGGCTTGGGGTCAATCGCCTACTTCAAATAGCGGAACCCACGCAGCGCACTATCGGCGTGTAAGGGCAATGAGTGATTGCGCTGTGCGTTTTTGGCGCAATAGTCAGCCACGTTTGTATTGCTTAGAATGTGTACGCATTGATCCACAAATCAGGAGTTTCTCCATGGAAGCCACAAAGGTTGGAATTCGTGAATTTCGTGCGGATCTGGCTGAGTACATCGCTGCAAACAGCCCGGTTGCGGTGACTCGCCATGGTCAGACGGTTGGCTACTTCATCCCTGTACACGGCCAGGCCGAGGCGGATTTGGTGGCGCTTCAGAAAGCCAGCCGGTCACTTGACAAGCTGCTGTCTGCGCAAGGCGTGGACGTAGAGGACATCGTGGCGGACTTCAAGAAGGCTCGAAAGAAGAGCACTTCCGGCGCCGGTACCACGGCCAAATGAGCGACGCGGCCATCGTTCTGGATGCGAATATCCTGATTCGTGCGGTGCTTGGTCAGCGTGTCCGCGAGTTGATCCGCGCGCATGGCTCCACGGTCGAATTCTTCGCGCCCGATGTGGCGTATGCGGATGCGCGCAAATACCGGCCGGCGCTGCTGGAAAAACGTGGCGTCGACTCCATTCCCGCCATGCAAGTGCTTGATGCACTGGAGCGCATTGTTCATCCCCTGGACGTCGAGGTCTACGGCGGACTGCAACAGCAGGCACTGCGGCGTATCAAGATACGGGATGCTGACGACTAGGGCCTGTTAACGCTATTTTTGCCTGTGCGAACGTGCACAAAACCGCGCCAATCAAGGCGCGTGACGACGCCAAGGCCGGGGCCTTGGCTAGGAACGCAACGCCGAGTGGCGCGGTTTTGTACACGTTCCCTTCGGGTTGCGACCAGAAAGGGCCATTCGCGGCGTTGCCAAGCCTCGCTGGGGCCGCACCCCAGCTTCGTTTGGCGCCTTGCGCCCGGCCCTTTCTGATCGCAACGCATCAGGTA
>JAFEES010000160.1 GCA_018240995.1 Pseudomonadota bacterium
GCCCGAGGCGGTAGCCGTCCCAGATCTCGCGCTCCAGATCCTTGGGCTGGCATAGCAGCGTGGCCTCGCCCTCGGCGGTCAGCACCAGCCAGGCGCCGGGCTCGGTGAAGCCGGTCAGGTAATAAAAGTAGCTGTCGTGGCGGTACAGGTACTCGCTGTCGCGATTGCGTGCGTAGGCGGGGGCGGTGGGGATGATGGCGATGCCGCCGGCGCCCAGTTGGGCCGCCAGGCGTGCACGCCGCTGCGCGTGGATGGAGGTCATGCGCTATCGTACTGCGGCGCACACCATGCGCCCTGACAAACCGAGAACACAGCCGTGTCAAGAATTTGTCACATGCCCTTCCTAAACTGCACCATCTTGATGAGGAGAACCCCATGATTCGAAGTGTTGTGGCGCCGTCCAGGCGACTGGCGCCGACCGTGTTCGCGGTAACCGTTTTGCTCGCCGGCTGCGGCGGCGGCGACGGCCCGGCGCGCCTGCCCACGCTGGACGGCAACCAGCCGCTGATACTGTCGCACCGCGGCCTGCCCGGCCTGTACCCCGAGGAAACGCGCCTGTCCTACGAGGCCGCGGCCGACGCCGGCGGCGACTCGCTGGAGCTGGACGTGCACCTGACCCGTGATTGCGTCCTGGTGGCGCGCCACAACCCCTGGCTCAGCGACAACACCAACATTGCCGACGTGGCGGCCAAGTACCCCGAGGTGATGGCGCGCAAGCGCACCGTGCCCGGCGTGCTGGTGCCGGTGAAGTACGACGTGGCCAAGTACGGCGGCCCGGCGGCCTACCTGAGCGACCTGACCAACCCCGCCGACCCGAAGTCGGTGCTCAAGTCCCTGGTGGTGGACGGCGAGGATCACACCGGCGACTGGTCCATCACCGACTTCACGCTGGCCGAGCTGCGCCAGTACGGCATCAACGGCACGACCTACGACGCGCGCAACGAGCGCCCCACGAACTACAACGGCCTACTGCCCATCCTGACCTTCCAGGAGGTGATCGACATCGCCAAGGCCAAGTCCAAGACCACCGGCCGCAGCATTAGCGTCTACCCGGAAACCAAGAACCCGGTGTGGAACAACGCCCAGGCCAAGGCCAATGGCTGCGGCGCCCCCGGCGCCTCGCATCCGTTCGAGGACGCCTACCTCAAGGTCATCAACGACAACGGGCTGAACAGCAAGGACTCGGCGCTGTTCGTGCAAAGCTTCGACCCCGACAGCCTGCAGTACCTGCGCAGCGCCGGCCTGAAGGCCAAGGCCGTGCAGCTGATCGACGGCAACGACGTGGACTACAAGACCGGCAACATGATCTATGTGGGCGACAGCAGCGACGTCTACACCTTCGTCGACGGCCGCCCCTACAGCTACACCGTGGCCGGCAATCCGACCACCTTTGGCGACATGCTCGCCCCCGCCGGCCTGGCGCAGATCCAGAAGTACGCCGACGGCATAGGCCCGTGGAAGCCGCAGGTCATGCGCCTGTCCGGCCCCACGGGCAAGCTGGCCGACGTGAACAGCGCCGTGCCGACCAGCGTGGTGGGCGACGCGCACAAGGCCGGCCTGTTCGTGCACGTCTACACCTTCCGCAACGAGAAGAAATACCTGGCCGGCCTGTTCAACGGCGACCCGGTGGCCGAATACCTGCCCTACTTCCGTGCCGGCGTGGACGGCGTGTTCACCGACTTCACCGGCACCGGGGTGCAGGCGCGCCAGCAGTACCTGAAGGAAACCGGCCGCTGACACCCGGCTGAAACCCAGCCAGCCATGCCTTGCGGAGCGATCCGCAAGGCATCGTTGTTTCCGGGCCGCGCGTCACCGCGGGGAGGCGGTCAGGCGCCCTTCTTCTTGCGCTCCAGGAAGGCGTTCATGTGGTGCTGCGGCTCGCCGGTCTTGAAGGCCGCGCCGAACTCGGCAATGCTGTCGTCTATGGCGGCGTCCACCGTCATGCGCTCCCAGCGGCGCAGCAGCCGCTTTTGCTGGCGCAGCACCACCGGGCCGATCTCGGCCAGGCCGGCCGCTATCTGCAGGATGCGTTCGTCCAGCCTTTCCCTGGGCACGCATTCGTTGACCAGCCCCCATTGCTCGGCCTTGGCCGCGGGAATGTTCTCGCCCGCCAGCAGCAGCCAGGCGGCGCGCGTGCTGCCTATCTGCGCCGGCATCATGGCCGCGTGGATTACCGAGGGGATGCCCACCTTGACCTCGGGCATGCCGACCACGGCATCGTCGGCGGCGATGCGCAGGTCGCCCGCCATGGCCAGCTCCAGGCCGCCGCCCAGCGTGTGCCCCTCCAGGCGCACGATCACGGGCACGGGAAAATGCCGCACGGCATTGCACAGGTCGCGCAGGGCGCCGATGAAGACGCGCCCGGTGGCAGCGGTCAGCGTGGCCAGCTCCTTGATGTCGGCCCCGGCGATGAAGGCCCGCGAGCCCGAGCCGCGCAGCACCAGGCAGTGCAGAGCCTGATTCTCGGCCAGCTCGCCCAGTTGTTTGGTTAGCGCGTGCATCACCGGTGTGCTCAGCACATTCAGTGGCCCCGCGCCGGTGATGGTCAGGACGGCCGTGGCCGGTGTGGGATAGGAAATTTCAGAGTACATGTCCGTGCGTTCCTTTAACGTTTTTGAAAGCCAATATCCCGAGTGAGGGTCTTCTTCAAACGCCGCATTCAAGTCTCCTGTTGGTCGTAGTGACGGGCCTCGGGCAGGGCCGCGGGCCCAAGCATTGGCGGGGGTGCGATCGACTCCATCGGGCCGGGTTGCAGCATGGGGTTGCGCACCAGCTTCAGCGGGCCCAGCTGTGGGTGCTGCACGGTCTGCAGCATCTGGCGATGCCGCACCTGGGGGTGGGCGAAGACCTGTTCCAGGTCGTTGATGTTTCCCCAGGAGATGCCTTTGGCGTCCAGCGCCTGGCCCAGTTCGCTCACCTGCCAGAGCGCCAGCTTGTCGCGCAGCAGCGGGCGCAGCCGCTTGATGTGCGTGAGCCGGCCGGCATTGGTCGCGAAGTCCGGCTCCAGATGCCAGTCCGTGCCCATCAGCTTGCAGAAGGCCGCGAACTGGCTGTCGTTGCCTATGGCCAGAATCATGTAGCCGTCGGCGCAGGCGAAGACCTCGTAGGGCGCCAGGTTGGGGTGCGTGTTGCCGCTGCGCTGCGGGCTCTCGCCCGTCACCAGGTAGTTGGCCGCCTGGTTGGCATTCATGGCCACGGCCACGTCCAGCAGGGCAATGTCCAGGTGCTGGCCTTGCCCCGTGCGTCCGCGCTGCACCAGGGCCGCCAGCACGGCGCTGGTGGCGTACATGCCGGTCATCAGGTCCACCACGGCCACGCCGGCGCGCAAGGGGCCGGCGCCGGGCTCGCCATCCTCCACGCCGGTGTAGCTCATCAGGCCGCCCATGCCCTGGAAGATGTAGTCGTAACCCGGCCTGCTGGCATAGGGGCCGCTCTGGCCGAAGCCCGTCACCGACAGGTAGATGAGCCCCGGGTTGAGCGCCGCCAGCGACGCGTAGTCGAGGCCATATTTGGCCAGCGTGCCAACCTTGTAGTTCTCCACCAGCACATCGGCTTCGCGTATCTGGCGCAGCAGCCATGCGCGATCCGCCGCGTCGGCAAAGTCCGCCGTGACTGATTGCTTGCCGCGGTTGCAGGCGAGGAAATACGCCGCCACCTTCTCGCCCGACGCGGCCGATACAAAGGGTGGGCCCCAGCCGCGCGTGTCGTCGCCCCGCCCGGGGCGTTCCACCTTGAGCACGCTGGCGCCCAGATCGGCCAGGTTCTGGGTGCACCAGGGCCCGGCCAGGATGCGCGACATGTCTACCACCCGCACACCATGCAATGCGCTTGCAAGCATTGTTTTTCCTCTATAGCTCTGACGAAAGAATGGCCGTAGCCTCGCTGGACAGCACGCCGCCATTGCCGTGCACCAGCGCCGTCTGCGCGCCGCCGACCTGTCTGGCCATGCCCTCGCCGCGCAGCTGCGTCACGGCCTCGATGATCAGGAAGATGCTGTACATGCCGGGGTGCACACAGGACAGGCCGCCGCCGTTGGTGTTCATGGGGAAGGCGCCGCCCGGCGCGATGCGCCCGCCCGATATGAAGGCCCCGCCCTCGCCCTTCTTGCAGAAACCCAGGTCCTCCAGGAACAGGATGGGGTTGATGGTGAAGGCGTCGTACAGCTGCACCACGTCGATGTCGGCGGGCGTCAAACCCGCCTGCGCAAAGGCCTTGCGCCCGGACTCCACGGCCGGCGTCACCGTCAGGTCTTCCATGCACGAGATCTGTCTGTGCCAATGCGCGAAGCCGCTGCCCAGCACATGGATGGGCTTGGCGTGCAGTGCCTTGGCGCGGCTGGCGGAGGTAACCACGATGGCGCCCGCCCCGTCCGTGACCAGGCAGCAATCCAGCGTGGTGAACGGGTCCGAGATCATCTTGGCGTTGATGACGTCGTCAACGCTCAGGGGCTTTTTCGAGAACGCATCCGGATTCAGCCGCGCCCACTGGCGCGCGGCCACCGCCACCTCGGCCAGCTGCTGGCGCGTGGTGCCGTACTCATGCATATGGCGCGCCGCGGCCAGCGCGTAGCTCGATACCGGGTTGAAGGCCTTGTACGGGTGCTCGTAGGGCTGGGGGTCGAGCTCGGCGCGCATCTGGTTGATCTTCGAGCTGCTGGGCGCGCTGCGCGGCGTGGCGCCGTAGCAGATCAACAGGTTCTCGCACTCGCCCGCGTCTATCGCCATCTGCGCGATCTTCAGCGCGGCGATGAAGGCCGAGCCGCCGAACATGGTGCTGTCGGAGAAGCGCGGCTTGATCCCTAAGTATTCAGCCATGCGCATCACCCACCAGGGCGAGGTCAGGCTGGCCGTGATGATGCCGTCAATTTGAGACTTGCGCAGGCCACTGCGCTCGATTGCCAGGCAGGATGCCTTGGCGATGATCTCCTGCTCGGTGGCGCCGCCGGCATGGCCCATGCCGGCCAGGCCCGTGCCCAGGATGGCAATAGATCCACGTGATGAGCCGCGTGAGGTGCTCGTGCTCATGCCCCGCCCTCCAGCGCCGTGAAGACCAGCAGCGGCCCGTCCTCGGTGGCGTCGATGCGCGCGCGCACGCCCAGGCCTATGCGCACCTGCTCCACCGGCATGCCGACCACGCGACTCATCAGGCGGGGGCCTTCCTGCAGGTCGATCAGCACCACCGTGTAGTCGCCATCGGCGCGGCGCACTATGGTCACCGAATACACCTGGCCCAGGCCCGAGGGTGCGACCCACTGCAGATCCTGCGCGCCGCAGTAGGGGCAGCACAGGCGCGGGTAGAAATGGTGCTTGCCACAGGCCTTGCAGCGCGGGATTTCAAACCGCCCATCGGCCAGCGCGCCGAAGTAGCGCTGCTCGCAGGCGTCGGCTGTGGCCGATTGCGGCGTGCCGATATCTGTCATGGCCTCACTCCTCGGACTTGACACCGGTATCAAGCACGACGCGCTTCCACTTGGCCACCTCGCCCGCGACGAAGCCGCGCGTCTGCGCCAGGTCCATCACGCCCAGCGGCTCGCTGTACTGCAGGCGCAGGCGCTCCACCATCTCGGGTGAATGCATGATCTTGTTGATCTCGCCGTTGAGCTGCGCCAGCACCGGCGCCGGCGTGCCGGCGGGCGCATACAGGCCCAGCCAGGTGTAGACGTCGAAGTCCTTGAACGCGCCTCCCGCCTCACGCAGCGTGGGCAGCTCGGGGAACAGCTTGCTGCGCTCGGCCGCCATGTTGGCGATGGGGCGCAGGCGCCCCGAGGTGATGAAGGCCGAGACGCTCATCGAGTCCTGCACCGCCATCGGGATCTGCCCCGCCACCGCATCGTTGGTCGCCGGCGCCGCGCCCTTGTAGGGCACATGGTTGAACTGGTAGCCCGTGGCCTTGCGCAGCCACTCGCCGCCCAGGTGGGTAGAGCCCGCCGCGCCCGCCGTGCCAAAGGGAATATTGGGCTGCGCCTTGGCCCAGTCCAGGAATTCCTGGGTGTTCCTGGCCGGCACGCTCGGGTTCACCACGATCAGATTCGGCGCCTTGGCCAGTACCGCCACCGGCTCCAGGCTCTTCAAGGGGTCGTAGCCCACCTTCTTCATGGCGGGGGCGATCACATAGCCGGTGGCCCCCACCAGCAGGGTGTAGCCGTCGTGCGGCTGCCGGGCCACATATTCCGTGCCCACCTGGCCCGCGCCGCCGGGACGGTTTTCCACGACGAAGGGCTGCTTGAGGTTCTGCTGCAGCTCCTTTGCCAGGGCGCGGCTGACGATGTCCGTCATGCCGCCCGGCGGAAAGGCCACGACCACCGTGACCGGCTTGGCTAGATAGGCGCCGCCCTGGGCATACGCCGGCATCGGCGCTGCGGACAGAGCCAGGCCACCCAGGGCTGCGGCATAAGCCAGGCAACGCGCCTTGGCGTTTCGTGTGAAAGCCATCTTTGTCTCCTTCTGGTCCTCTAGGAGGCTGTCGGACTTGGAAATCGCCGGCTGCAAATCGACCGCAGCGGCCC
>JAFEES010000161.1 GCA_018240995.1 Pseudomonadota bacterium
CCTCCATCCAGCGCCTGTCGTCGGGCCTGCGCATCAACAGCGCCAAGGACGACGCCGCCGGCTTGGCGATTTCGGAGCGCTTCACCAGCCAGATCCGCGGCCTGAACCAGGCCGTGCGCAACGCCAACGACGGCATCTCGCTGGCGCAGACCGCCGAAGGCGCACTGAAGAGCACGGGCGACATCCTGCAGCGCGTGCGTGAACTGTCGGTGCAGTCGGCCAACGCCACCAACAGCGCCGGAGACCGCAAGGCCATCCAGGCCGAAGTCGGCCAGCTGCTGTCGGAAATGGATCGCATCTCGCAGACCACCGAATTCAACGGCCAGAAACTGCTGGACGGCTCGTTCGGCTCGGCGACCTTTCAGGTGGGGGCGAATGCCAACCAGACGATTACCGCCACCACGGGCAACTTCCGCACCACCACCTATGGGGCGCAGCTCAAGGCATCGGCCAATACCGTGGTTGCCGGCACGGCAGTCCCCGCTACTGCTGGCGCAACAGTGGTCGTGAATGGTCTGCAGAGCAAGAGCTTGAATGTGGATGCTGCCGATACGGCGGCCAAGATTGCCGCAGCGGTCAACGGCGCGGCGGAAACCACGGGCGTGACGGCCTCGGCGCGCAACATATCAGAATTCAAGATCACCACGGCCGGTGCCGTGTCGCTGGATATCAAGGGTGACAACACCACCACGGCTGCAACGATAAGCTTCTCCGCTAAGTCGACGACCGACCTGGCCGAAGGGGTGAAGGCCTTCAACGATGTGTCGTCGCAGACCGGTATCACGGCCAAGCTCAATAGCACGAGCGATGGCATCATCCTGACGAATGATGCGGGCGCCGACATCCAGCTGACCAACAAGTCTGCGGTAGCCGTCGCATCGCTGGCTGGCCAGGACGCGACCGCATCGACGCTGACCTTCACGGCGGCGCAATCGATGGTTGTTGCTACCGGAACGGCCGTGTCGCGCGGCACGGTGGAGTTCAGCTCCGACAAGGGTTTCTCGCTGGGCGGTACATCGGCTTATGTGGCGGCCGGCAACTCCTCGCTGAACGCGGTTAACCAGATTGACGTGTCCACCGTCGAGGGCTCCACAAAAGCCCTGAAGATCATCGACTCCGCCCTGGCCTCGGTGAACAGCCAGCGCGCCAGCTTTGGTGCCCTGCAGTCGCGCTTTGAAACGACGGTGAACAACCTGCAGACCTCGGGCGAGAACATGTCTGCCTCGCGCAGCCGCATCCAGGATGCCGACTTCGCGTCCGAAACCGCCAACCTGTCGCGCAGCCAGATCCTGCAGCAGGCCGGCACGGCCATGGTGGCCCAGGCCAACCAGCTGCCCCAGGGCGTGCTGTCGCTGCTGCGCGGATAAGGCAGGCAGGGGCGATGGGGCCTGATGGCCCCCGGCCAGGCGCGCGGCGGCGAGGTTTCTTGCCGCCGCGCCTTTGTCTTTCGGGGTTTCCTGAATGGCGCTATGTCTCAGGCGCGCCTGGCCACTCATCGTCATTCCCGCGAAGGCGGAAATCCATGCCCCCGCGCAAAGGCTGGATGCCCGCCTGCGCGGGCATGACGGTACTTGCGGAAGCGTGTGGCTATTCAGGCAGGGTTTGTAGCGGTGCAGCGAAGACTGGCGCGGGCGATTAGCGGCTTTCTTCGGTGTTTGTTCGGCCGATACGCGGCGCCCGCGGCGCCGATAATTTCCGGCGTTACAGGTTGGCTTAGGCGCATAAGGAGCGGGCTCATGGCAAGTTTTTCTTCGATCGGCATTGGCCTGGGTGGCGGCGTCGATGTGAATGCGCTGATCAAGTCCTCGGTGGATGCGGTGAAGCTGCCCATCACCAAGACCGGCGGCCTGCAGCAGCAGGCGGCGATCACCAATGCCAAGGTGTCGGCCTTCGGCAATTTCAAGTCGCTGGTGTCGGCGCTAGGCGACGCTGCGGCGAAGCTCACCAGCGTGACCGGCTGGAACGGGGTCAAGGCCTCGTCGTCGAATGCCGATGCGGTGTCGGTCAGCGCCGTGGGCGGCGCGGCGGCAACGTCGTTCAACGTGCAGGTGCAGAACCTGGCCTCGGCGCAGTCGTCCATTTCGGCGGCGCTGCAGCCGGCCAAGCAGCCGGTGGGCGCCGGCGCGCTGACGCTGGAGCTGGGCGGCTGGGCCGGCGACCCCAAGGTCTTCACCGCGGGCAGCGGCAGCGCCGTGACCATAGACGTGGGCGCCACCGACACCCTGGCCGACGTGGCCGGCAAGATCAATGGCGCCAAGGCCGGGGTGACGGCCACGCTGCTCAACGACGGCACGGGCGAGCGCCTGCTGCTGCGCAGCAACGCCACGGGCGAGGCCGCGGGTTACCGCCTGAGCGTGGCGGATGCCGATGGCGGCAATGACGACGGCGCCGGCCTGTCGCGCCTGGTGGCGGGCACCACCACCGAGTACGCCAGGAATGCCAACGCCACGGTGAACGGCATTGCCGTGACCTCGGCCACGAATGCCTTTGCCGACACGGTGGCGGGCGTGACCTTTACCGCGGCCAAGGTGACGGCCGACCCGGTGACGATCACGGTGACCAAGGACAACTCGTCGGTCAAGCAAAACGTGGAGGCCTTCGTGAAGGCCTACAACGCCGTCAACAACGCCCTGAACGAGTCGATGAAATACGACGACAAGACCAAGACGGCCGGTCTGCTGCAGGGCGACGCCACGGCGGTGACGCTGCAGAACACGCTGCGCATGGCGCTGCAGTCGGTCAATGATTCGGGCGCGCTGAAGAATCTTTCGTCGGTGGGCGTGATCTCGGCCGGCGGCCTGGGGGCTGGCAACGTGACGCCCGACGGCTCGATGGTGCTCGACGCCACCAAGTTCGACAAGGCCATGGAAAATCCTGAGGCGGTCAAGGCCTTCTTTCGCGGGCCGGACGATGGCGGCAAGGACGACGGTTTTGCCGAGAAGCTCAAGGGCGTGACGGACAAGCTGCTGGCCAGCGGCGGCTTCTTTGCCAGCAAGACCAAGACCTATGAAAGCGCACTCAAGCTCAACTCCAAGGAAATCCAGCGCGTCACCGACCGTGCCGAGCGGCTGGAAAAGAGCCTGACGCAGCGCTACACGGCGCTGGACACGAAGATGACGTCGCTGAATGCGCTCAACTCCTATATCGCCCAGCAGGTCACGACCTGGAATAAATCCTAGCGTTCTACGGCTTCAGTTTCACGGCCAGATGCCGATAAATTGAATAGCACCAAGCCCAAGGACAACCGCCATGTTCAGCACTTTCAGCCCCCGCAGCGCCGCGGCCTACCAGCGCATCAACGTTGAAACCAGCATGCACACCATCGACCAGCACCAGCTGGTCAGCCTGTTGTATGACGGCGTGCTGGGCGCCATTGCCACGGCCCGCGGGGCGCTGGCGCGCGGCGATGTGTCAACCAAGTGCGGCAGCATTGCCAAGGCGGTGCGCATTCTGGAAGAGGGCCTGATGACGGCGCTGGATCGCCAGGCCGGCGGCGTGCTGGCCGAAAACCTGGGGGCCTTGTATGACTACAGCCTGCGCCGCCTGATCCTGGCCAATGCACGCAATGACGACGCCATGCTGCACGAGGTGGCGCGCCTGATCGAGCCGATTGCGCAGGGCTGGAAAGACATGAAGAAAAGTACCAACGCCGCGAACGACGTGGCGCAACCCGCGCTGATGGAGGCCTGAGAGATGTCCGCAATGCTGATTGACTACTACAAGGCCATCGAGGACAGCAGCGCCAAGATGCTGGAGGCGGCGCGCCTGAAGGACTGGGACGAGGTGGTGCGCTACGAGGGCGCCTGCGCGGTGCTGATTGAGCAGCTGCGTTACCGCGCGCAAAACGAGGATCTGGAGCCCGATCAGCGCAAGGAAAAGACGCGCATCATGCAGCGCATATTGCGCAACGACGCGCAGATCCGCATCCTGGCCGAGCCCTGGCTGGCGCAGTTTGACAATGCGCTGGAAGGCCAGCCCCAGGTGCTGCATTGACGGGCGCTGCGGCGTGGTGGCGCCGCGTGCAAGCTACCCCAAGGCAGTGAGCCGGCGCCGCAAGGTAGCCGGCTTTTATTATTTGGTGCGCCCGGCAGGGCGCCCTCACTTGGAGCCGGAAGTACTCTACGGGCCCGGCAAGGGGAACCGTTCAGCGCACAGAGGTTAGCGGCAGGAACAGAGTCTGCGGGGAGTCCGCGAGGGGGCTGAATCCATGGTGCCGGTAAAACGCTGCGGCTCGATCATCCTTGGCGTCCACGATCAGGACTGCCGCCGGGATTTCGGAGTTGGCTGCACGCCGCAGCGCGTTGATCAGCAGCGCGCCGCCCAGGCCTAGCCCCTTGAAGGCTGTATCGACGGCCAGCCGACCCATGCGGAGGGCTGGTACGACGCCGTAGCGCGGCAACTTGCGTCGCAGTTCATCGGGCAGGTCTGCCAGCGGTACGCTGGCTGTCGCCAGGGTGTAGTAGCCGGCGATGCGCTGCTCGTCGGTGAGCGCGACGAAGCATGCCGCGACGCGGCGGCGGATGTCTTGCGAAACCTGCTCGCGCAGGTAGCGATCCAGCGCGGGTGTACCGCTGTCAAATTGGCGGCGGTCGTGGCCTGCGGCATCCAGCGCCGCGACCAGGAATGGCGCGTACGTCATTCAGTGCGCAGCAGCTTGTCGTGACGGGCCATTGCGCGCTTGAGTGCAGGCGTTGGTTTGGGTGGCGACAGCAGCACCTCGGCAAAGCGTTGCTGGTCGGCCAGGGACAAGTGGATGACCTCGGCCTGCTCGATGGCGCGCTGCGCCGCATCCTGGACGGCGGTTATCACGAAGTCGGTGAGGGTGCGGCCCTGGATCTCGGCGGCACGCTTGAGGATTTTCTGCAGGTTCGGGCTGATCCGGGCTTCGAGCCGAGCGGTGGGGGCGGTGGCCATGGGGGAATCCTCCTTTCGAGGATTGTACGGCAAATCGCCGGAATGATCCTGTGCGTTATTCAAGCCTGCATCTGCTCATTGCGTTTCCAAGTCATTCGTATCTTGGCGCGAAGTCGCAGGCAGTGCTGTAGCACGACAAGGCGAAGCAATAACGGCTTGGGTGATTTAGAAATGGAATCACACCTGCATGTTCATGATGTCCGTATAGGCCTGCACCATGCGGTTGCGCACGTGCAGCGTGGCCTGAAAGCCCACCTGCGCCTTTTGCATGGCGACCATGGTCTCTTCGATGCTGACCTTGGGGTTTTCCAGCTGCACCTCGCGCTGCAGCTCGCCGGCGCGGTTTTGCGCGCTGCTCACCGATTGCAGGGCGTTCTTGAAGGCCGATGAAAACCCCACCTCCTGGGTGCCGGGCTGCGGCGCCGTCACGCGGCGTGCCAGCCGGGTGCTGGTCAGCGGGTTCGGGGTGCTGGTGATGCGCATGTCCATGGCCGGTCGGTGGAGGGTTGGGGCGATGGTGCAATCCTAGGGCGCCACCCGGGCCGCGGCCGTGCGAAAAGATGGCCAAAGGGCGGGCTTATCCAGCGAACGGCCTCGCCGCCGACTTCAATAATCGCAGCACTGCCAGAGTCCCGCCTGGCGCCCGCCCTACTGTGGAAAGCACGATGTCAGCAGTTGCCGAAGTCCCCGTTACCCCGCCCTCTGCCGCCAGCGCTGGCTGGCAGCAAAGGCTGGCGTCGCTCGACCGTGGCGCGCGCCTGCGCCTGGGCGCGGCGGCGTTGCTGCTGCTGGGGGTGATCGCCGCGGCCTTCTTCTATGGCCGCAGCCCCGACTACCGCGTGCTGTTCTCGGGCCTGAACGACAAGGATGGCGGCGCCATCGTGGCCCAGCTGACCACCATGAACGTGCCCTACAAGTACACCGAGGGCGGCGGCGCCATCATGGTGCCGGCCGAGCGCGTGCACGACGTGCGCCTGCGCCTGGCCACGCAGGGCCTGCCCAAGGGCTCGGTGACGGGCTTCGAGCTGATGGAGACGAACCGCTTTGGCGTGACGCAGTTCCAGGAGCGGCTGAACTTCCAGCGCGGGCTGGAGGGCGAGCTGACGCGCTCCATACAGGCGCTGGCCTCGGTGCAAAGCGCGCGCGTGCACCTGGCGCTGCCCAATCAGAACGGTTTTTTCCGCGAGCAGCAAAAGCCCTCGGCCTCGGTGCTGGTGAGCCTGTACCCGGGGCGCATGCTGGATCGCGCGCAGCTGGCCGGCATCGTGCACCTGGTGGCCTCCAGCGTGCCTGAGCTGGCGCCGTCGGCGGTGAGCGTGCTCGACGACAGCGGCAAGCTGTTGTCGCAGTCGCCCGATGGCGCGGCCGGCAACGGCGTGGACGCGCAGCAGCTGGCCTATGTGCAGCAGATAGAGCAGCAGTACACGCGCCGCATCCTGGATCTGCTGGAGCCCGTGGTGGGCAAGAACAATGTCAAGGCCCAGGTGACGGCCGAGGTGGACTTCAACCAGACCGAATCCACGGTGGAGCAGCACCGCCCCAA
>JAFEES010000162.1 GCA_018240995.1 Pseudomonadota bacterium
TTCGGCCGCCAGCCTGCGGGCCTCTTGCGCGCTCTGCGCCTCTTTGACCGAGTCACGCAGGATTTGGGAGATTGTGTCTCCCGTCATGCCAAAGGCGTCACTCATTTGGTTGGCAAAACTGGCCACCCCTGTGGCGGCACCTGCCGCGTCTTGCGTGACGCTGGCAAAGGCTTCGGACAGGCCCATCATCGCCGCCCAGGTCTTGCGCCCTGATTCGGTGGTCAGGTCTTGCGCCTCGGCGATGTCGCGGAATTGCTTGCGGGCGTCGCTGGCGTCGATGTCTGGCAGCTTCAGGTCTAGGCCCTCGAAGGCCTTTTGCAGCTGGCGCTCGGTGGTGGCGCGGCGTTCTGAGTCGCTGTAAAAATTCTCGTAGTAGGCGCCGGTGTTCTTCATCAAGCCGTCAACGCCGCCACTCAGCTCCAACAGCGCGGTTTGAGTGTCGCCGGATATGTCGGCCAGGTAGCCTATATGCCAGCCGAGCTGCGTAAACGCGCCGTCTATTTTTGCAATCTGCTGCATGGCGCCGTTCAGGCCGTCGAGCGTGATCTTGTCGCCCAGGCCGGCAAAGATGCCGTCCATCCACTTGGGTATGTCGGCCTTGCGCAGCTCGCCCACCAGGGCGCCGCCCATGTCGGCAATGTACTGCGCCCAGGCTTTTTCTGGGTCGCTGCCCAGGCCGCCATCGCGCTTGCTGTAGCTGGCCAGGGTTTCGCCGGTCAGCTTGTCGAGCAGCTTGAAGTAGCCATAGGAGTCTTCGTCCTTGTGCTGGCCGTTGACGGCAAAGCCGGCCACGATGTCGATCTGTTTGGCCGTGCCGCCGGCGTACTTGGCCAGCGAGTTGTACAGGCCGCCCATGGAGTCAACCGCTTTGCCAAGCTGCTCGTCTATGGCCTTGTTGCCCCGGTCGGTGAAGTCGCTCAGCGGGTCGCCGGACAGCCCGAGGCCAGACAGCGCCGCATTGCGGTCGGTGGTGGTGGTGCTGTAGACGCCGCCAGAATGGTTGGCACCGCGCGAGCCCGTCCATTTGTCCACCAGGCCGCCGATGGCGCCGCCGATGGCAGCGCCTATCGGCCCAAAATATGACCCTACAGCAGTACCGACAGCTGAGCCGTATTTTCCCTGGGTGACGTCGTAGATGGCCTTGCCGTAGCTGAGCCATGTGCCTGCCGTGTTGATGGCGTCGGAGTACTGGGCCATGCTGTTGCCCAAGTCCATCATGCCGTTGCCAACGGTCTCGAAGCCTTGCGAGTACAGCTGCGCACCAGAGCTGTACAGGCTGGCCGGGGCCGTGGCGCCGAAATTGGTGAACCAGCCCGTATTGAACGAGGATGCGCCTGAATACAAGCTGCTGGCGTTGCCGGCCATGCCCATGAGGTTGCCGCCGCCCATGCCCATGGCGTTCATGCCGCCCTGCACCGCCCCGTTGACCATCATGCTGACGGGCTGCATCACGGCGCTGATGATGGGCCGCAGCACCAGCGTGTTGAACATGTTCTTGAGCGTGTCGCGCAGGTTGCGCGCAAAGCCCTTGCCGGACTCGAAGCCGCGCATCAAGGCGTCGGTCAGGCTGCGGTTGATGTCGTCGGCGGCCTTTTGCCATTCGGCCTTGGCTTCTTCGGCGGCCTGCTTGGCGCCCTTGGTCTGCTCCAGGGTGGCCTGCTCGCGCAACTTTTCCGCGTTGTCCAGGGCGTCCTTGGCGGCCTGTTCGTAGGCGTCCTTGTACGGGCCAGCGTGCAGCGCGGCGGACTGCAGCGCCGCCGCATAGGCCTTTTGTTCTGCTGCGGCCTCTTCCAGCTTGGCGCGCGCCAGCTCGGCAACAGCCTTTTTGCTCAGGCCGATGGTGGCGACTTCTTCGCGCAGCGCCTGGTTACGCGCGTCAAGGTCGGCGCCCTCCTTGGCGCGGGACTTGGCCCATTCTTCAACTATTTTGTGTTCTGCGGCCACGGCCTCGGCGTGCTTGATGGCCGCGTCCCAGGCGTACATCTTGGCAAGCGCCATTTGGCGCATTTCTTCGGTGTGCTGCTGGTAGGCGGGGCTTTCCAGGTAATGCACCAGCGCTTCCTGGGCCTTGTTCAGGCCCAGGGTCTTGCCCTCGGCCTCTTCGATGCCCTTGGAGGCCTGGCGCAGGGTCTTTTCCCACTCCTTGGCGGCGGCGCGCTCGGCGGCGTAGCTTTCGGTGCTGGCGGTGGCGCGCTCTTTGGCGCTTTTGGCGACCTTGTAGTTCTCGCCGGCCAGCTGGGCGACTGCGGCGCGGTATTCCTCCAGCGGCATTTTGCCGTTGCCGTTGTCGTACAGGTCGGCCAGGCCCTTGAGGCGGGTTTCGTAGTCGTCCTTGATGCCGTAGAGCGTGCGGCGGGCCTTGATCAGGTCTTCCGAGGATTTCTGCTCGGCCTTGAGCTGCGCCACGCGGCGGGCGTTGCGTTCGTCCTCGGCACGGGTGTCAACGGCATCCCCTTTGCTGGGCCTGGTCAACGTTTTTTGCTGGTAAGCGTCCAGCGCCTGGCGCGCCGCCTTGGCGTCGGCCACCATTTCTTGACGGATGGCGGCCGCGCCAGAAAAGTCGCCGCGCAGCATGGCCGCGATCTGCGCCGCGATGCCGCCGATCTCCACGCCGGTGCGTTCAAAGACGAAAGCCACGTCAGACCAAAGCACCTTGACGGTTTCGCCAATGGTGCGCAGGGCGCCCATGGCACTGGCGCTTTCGCCGACACCGGTGATGGCCTTGGATAGCGAGACCATGGCATCGGCCAGGCCGGCAGTGGTGCTGGTGGCGTCGTCTGCATTGCCGGTGAACTTGATGGCGGCATTGCTGAGCACCGTGAACGCCTGGCCTACGGTGAGCGTTGCCCCCTCGACTTCCCTGGCGAGCTGGGGGGCGGTCTTTTCCAGCGCGCTGATGACCTGTTCGGAGGTGATTTGCCCGGCCGCGCCCATTTCGCGCAGCTTGCCAATGGGCACGCCCAGGCCATCGGCCAGGGCCTTGGCCAGGCGCGGGGCCTGCTCCATGACGGAATTCAATTCCTCGCCGCGCAGCACGCCCGAGGACATGCCCTGGCCCAGCTGCACCAGCGCCGCCTGCAGGCTGGCCGCGCTGCCGCCGCTGATCGTCATGGCGTTGCCAACGGCCGCCGTGACGGTCAGCATGCGCTGCTGGCTGACGCCCATCTCCTGCCCGGCGCGGTTCATGCTGGCGAAGGTGGCGCCCAGCTCGGTGAAGCTGACGCGCGAGCGTTGGGCGATGGCGAACAGTTCTTCGTAGGCTGCGCCTGCGGCCTGAACGCTGCCGGTAGACAGGCGCAGGCTGTTGTTCAGCGTGGTGACCGCATCGGCCGCAAGGATGGATGCGCGCACGGTGTTGCTGATGGCCGGAACCACCAGGCCGAAAGCCGCAGCCAGCCCGGCGCCGTAGTGCGCCGCCGTCTTGACTGAGCCTGTCAGGCGGTCAAGACGGCCCTCGATGCCCTGAAGTTCGCTGCCAACCTGCTGCGCGCCTTGTACCGATACCTTGATGGCAACTTCAGCGGCCGCCATGGGACGCCTTTCCTGGGACTGCTACCATGACCCGCATGTCTGCCCCTGTGTTCTTGCTGCGCGCGGCCCTGGTCTGCGGCCTGCTGGCGCTTTTAAGCCTGCCCGTGCACCCGGCGCTGCCCGCCTTTTTTGTGCAGGGCATGGTGTTTTGCGTCATTGGCGCGGCACTGCTGGCACTGGCCGAGCTGCCGCGCGCCATGGCACGGGCATGGCGCGCGCTGCGGTTCTGAGGCGCCGGCGCGTTCATTTCTCCCACGATGTTGCAGTTACTGGACTTGCTGGGCATGGTGGCCTTGATCGGCTGGGTTGTCATTGCCTGGGTGTTGCTGGGGCGCGCGGCGCGCGCCGCTGGCACTGGCCGCCTGCAGGTGCTGGGCATGGCCGCGCTGCTGGCCTGGCTGCTGCCGTAGTCGCGGCCATCAATCGCGCTCGCGCTGGCGCTCCCATTCGTCAAGGGTTGCGCCCTCCATGGCGCGCACCAGGGCAAATAGTTCTGCCCGGTCTTTGCGCGCCACGCCCATGAGCTGCATGGCCGCCTGCACCCCCGCGTAATCCAGCCCCGTGGCGCCGCCCATGCCAACGCGCCACTGTGTGGACAGGCACAACCACAAGTCCCACGCGGGGCGGTTGTCGGGCCACAGCCATAGCTCGGCGCCTTCCGCATCATCCCCATCGCCGGGTGGCAGCAGGCCGAACGAGGCCAGGGCCTGGTGCAGTTCGTCGCGCGCTTGGGTGTCTGGGGCATGGGCGGTGGTGTCGGGGTCTAGCGGGGTGGTGTTGGCAAGCGCGCCGCGCGCCCAGGCGCGGGCCAGGCGGATTAGTTTTTTGCGCGCGCGCCCTGCTGCTCCAGGTAGGCGCTGAACGCCAGGCCGGCAATGCCGGGTATATCCAGCAGGGCGCCCAGCGCATCGGGCGCGAAGGGCAGCGCGGCGCCGTCGGCATCGTTGACGCCGGCCCAGCCGTGGGCGATGCCCACGAGAAAGTCGCGCACGCTGCGCGATTCGTCCTTGAGCTGCTCTTGCAGGGCCTCTACCCCCATGCGCTTGCAGTGCAGGGTGAAGTTGAAGGGCTCGCCCGCGCCCTTGTCGCCGGTGATTTCGCCCTTGACCTGTACGGCCACGCTGTTGCGTTCTACGAGTTTGAATGCCATTTTTTGGTGAGTGGTGAATGGTGGGTGGGCGCGATCAGGCGGCGATGATGCGAATCTCGTCGTTGCCGCTGCTGGTGGGGGTGAAGCGCAAGTCCATGGACAGGTGCGCCTGGCCGTTGAAGTCCACCACCTTCGGGGACACGCGCTGCACGGCCGGGGCGTACACCAGCACCTTGCTGCCGGCGTTGGTGCCGTGGGTAAAGCCCAGGGTGGTGAGCTGGTTGCCGTTGATGGCGGCCATGAAGGCGACCACGTCGGCGGCGCTCAAGTCGAGCTGCAGCGTGCCGGTGGTCTCGCGGCCGGTGATCTCGACCGTCTCGCCGCCCAAGAGGGGCACATGCCGCACGTCCTGGCCCAGGGTGATCTCCATGCCTCGGCTGGCGTACACGGTGCCGGCGGTGAAGCCGGGGGCGGTGTAGCCGCAGCCCAGCACCACGCCGGGGCTGTTTTGGTTGGTGACCACGGCGGGGGTCTTCCAGGCGGTCAACGTGACGGCCGGGTCGGCGGCGGCGACCACGCCGCCGTCCAGGCCCGTCATGCTGAACTTGAACACCGGGCGCTCGCCCTCGCCCATGGCCAGCACAAAGCTGCCACGGCAGCCTAGGGCCTTGTAGCGCACGCCGTCCACGCTGTAGTAGAGGGTGGCGCTTTTGAAGCCGCCCGAGACCGGGTTGTATTCAACGCACTTGGTGGCAACCACGGTCTCCGCCATGCCGCAGGCCTGCATCAGCGGGCCCCAGGCCGGGGCGGTGGCGACGGTGCCGCTGCCGGCGGCTTCCACGGTAAACGATATGTCTACCTTGCGCGTGCCCACCAGCTGCTCGCTGGCGCCCAGGTAGGGGCGCATGATGTCGCGCGCCACGTTGTTGTAGCTGATCTCAAAGCTGGCGTCGCTGATCAGTAGCGCGTCGGTGGCGCCCGAGGGCGCGGCGTCTACGCCGTAGGTGGCTTCGATTTTTGCCAGTACGGCGGTCTTGCGGATGATGCGGGGCATGGGGGCTTACTCCTGGGGGGTGTCCTGGGGGTTGTCCTGGGGGGTGGGCTGCAGGCTACCGTCGGGCAGGCGGGTGTAGCTGCCGCCTTGCGCGGGCAGCAGCTCGGGCGGCTGCTCGGGCGCTGGCTGCGCCTGGGGCGCCTGGTCGGCTTCTTCGGTGGTGCGCTTGCGCGCGGGGGTGGTGGCCATGGGGCTAACTCCGGTAATAGAACTGACAGGAAAAACGGTCCATCCACCACATGCGGGCGTCGCCGTCAAAGCGCAGCAGCTGGCCGCCCTGCTTGACCATGGCCACGCCGTTGCAGCGCGCCGGGGCCCAGCCCGACAGCAGGGCGCGCACGGCGGCGCGCAGCGGCGCCAGCTGGGCCAGGGCCTGCTGGCCGCGGGCGCCCTGCACATTGGCAACGCACAGCAGCACGCCAAACTCGGCGGTGTCGGTCTCTTGGTGCAGGCCCAGCAGCGGGCCGGCCACGGTGCGCTCGGCCAGCGGCAGCACAAACAGCGCCGGCGGCGTGACGACGCCGCCCATGGCGGCATCGAGCTCGGCGGCGCCGCCTATCTGGCGCACGGGCAGGTTGCCCTGGCGCAGGCGGTCGATGATGAAGTCCACGTCCATGGCGCGGCGCCTACAGGTAGCCGCCCAGGGCGTCGTCGGTGATGGAGCGCGGGCTGAAGCCGTGCAGCACCTCGGCGCCGCCGGCCT